>NZ_LOKV01000002.1:0-239737 GCF_002211395.1 Rhizobium sp. R339 | reverse complement strand
CGTCGTCGTCGTAATACTGCACCTCGATCGGCTTCAGACCGGCCGCGACATTCTGCCGGTCCCACTCCAGCAGGATCTTCTCCTGGTTGGTGCCGGCATCGGTGATGACCTTCAGGCCGGCAATATCCTTCGGATCCTTGATCGAGGTGATCGGGTTGTCGGCCCTGACGTAGAAGCCGAGCTCATCTTTGCGGTAGGTGGAGAAATCGAACTTTTCCTTGCGCTCTTCCGTCACCGTGACGTTGGAGATCACTGCATCGAACTTGCCCGAGGTGAGCCCCAGCGGCCAATCGGCCCAGGCGACGGAAACGAGGTTGAGCTTCAGGCCCAGGCTGTCGGCGATCGCCTGCGCCAGATCGACGTCGTAGCCGATGACCGTCTTGGAGTCGGAGGCATAATCGTGCAGCGGCAGATTACCGCTCGAGCTGATGCCGACGGTGAAGACGCCGTTTTCGACGAACTTGAAGTCCTTGATCTCGGCGATGCGCTTCTCGTTCTTTTCCACCCGCAGCCGGTTCGGCTGTTCGGGGCTGAGATCGAACTTCTGCTGCGCATCAGCGGAACCGAAACCGATCGCGCCAATGGCGACGGCTCCTGCTATCAGAAGCCTTACCCTATCTGTAAATGCCATGCCCCTTCTCCATTTCGTCTTAAGGTTGTGGTTGTTGTCATTCGGCCGGAGCAGCCCGTCGCGGCCCGGCATTTCACCAGCGCTGTCTGCGCTAGAGAACCTTGGCGAGGAATTCGCGCGTTCGAGGATGCTCCGGTTGCGTGAAAATCCGGGCCGGCGGACCGGCCTCCAGAATGCGTCCGCTTTCCATGAAGACGACGGTGTCGGCGACTTCGCGGGCAAAACCGATTTCATGGGTGACGATGACGAGGGTCGTGCCAGTGCGGGCGAGCTCCTTGATGACGTCGAGCACCTCGCCGACGAGTTCCGGATCGAGTGCGGAAGTCGGCTCGTCGAAGAGCAGCACCTTGGGGCGGAGCGCCAGCGCGCGGGCGATTGCGACGCGCTGCTGCTGGCCGCCGGAAAGCTGGCGCGGATAGGCATTGATCTTGTCGCTGAGACCGACGCGTGCCAGCAGTTCCTGCGCCAACTGCACGGCCTCCTCGCGGCCGAGACCACGGACCTCGATCGGCGCCTCGATGAGGTTTTCGAGCACGGTCAGATGCGGGAAGAGATTGAAGCTCTGGAAGACCATGCCGATATCGGCGCGGCGTTTGAGGATATCCTTCTCCTTGAGCTCATAGAGCGTGTCGCCATTCCTGCTATAGCCGACGAAATCGCCATCAATGGAGATGAAGCCGTCGTCGACGCGCTCCAGATGATTGATCGACCGCAGCAGCGTCGACTTACCCGAGCCGGAGGGGCCGAGAATGGCGGTCACGCTGCCGGCTGGCAGGTTGAGCTCGACATCGTCGAGCACCTTCAGCGAACCGAAGCTTTTCGAGATGCCGTGGATGCGCACCGCACCGCCTGCCCGGAGAGCTCCCGCATCATGGAAACCAAGATTGCGCCCTTTATCGGCCGCTCTATCCAGAACCGGCAGCGGACGGCGGAAGCGTTCGAAAAAGGCCTGGAAAGGCAGCGGTGCCGGATTGCGCACGGCGCCCCTGGAGAAGTAGCGCTCGATATAGTGCTGGGCGACCGACAGCACGGTCATGATGATCAGATACCAGACGGTCGCGACCATCAGCAGCGGAATGACCTCGAGATTGCGGCGGTAGATCACCTGGACGGTGTAGAAGAGCTCCGGCAGCGCCAGCACATAGACGACGGACGTGCTTTTCGCCAATCCGATGAGCTCGTTGAAACCGGTCGGCAGGATGGAGCGCATGGCCTGCGGCAGCACGATGCGAAACGCCTGGCGGCGGCGCGGCAGACCGAGTGCGGCGGCGGCCTCCAACTGCCCATGATCCACCGACAGAATGCCGCCGCGGACGATCTCGGCGAAGAAGGCCGATTGGTTGAGCGTGAGGCCGAGATAGGCAGCGGCGAAGGGCGTCAGCAACTGCACGGTGGGATAATCGAACAAGACCGTGTCGGTGAACGGGACGCCGATCCTGATCGTTTCATAGAGATAGCCGAGATTGTTCAATATCAGGAGCAGCACGATCATCGGGATCGAGCGCAGCAGCCAGATATAGCCCCAGGAAAGGCCCGATAGCAGCGGCGACTTGGAGACGCGGGCGAGCGCCAGGGCTGTTCCGAGGATGGAACCCGATATGGCGGCAAGCGCGGTCAGCAGCAGTGTCCGGCCGAGGCCGACGAGCACCGGCTCGGCGAAGAACCATTCGGCAAAGACGTTCCAACCCCAGCGCGGATTGGTGAAGGTGGAATAGAGCACGGCGACGATGACGACGGCCGCGAATATCGTGCCTGCCAGCCGCTCGGGATGGCGCGCCGGCACGATGCGGTAACGGGAATAGTCCTGCCTCGGTTCTGCCGTCCTGCTGCCGGGCTCGATGCCCGCGAAATCCGTCGTCAGTGCCATTCTTGCTTCCCTTTTATGATTATCGTCGTGTCGCTTTCAGAGATTTGCGCCGGCCACGCGCAGGCGCGGTTCGGCCGCCTCGGTTCCGAAGACCGGCGGAACGAGATGGGTGATGTCCTTCTCGAAGGGCAGGCTCTTGTAGATCTCGGGATCGGCTGACGTGTCGAAGAGAGCGCTGTAGCCGTAGTTCAGATAGAGACCGACGGCCTCGGGCTGGCGGAAACCGGTTGTCAGATAGATCCTCGTATAACCTTGACGGGCCGCCTGAGCTTCCAGCTCCACCAGCAGCTTGCGGGCAAGGCCCTGGCGGCGCAGATCCACGCGTGTCCAGATGCGTTTGAACTCGGCCGTGCGATCGTCGTAATGCTTGAAGGCACCGCCGCCGATGGTTTCGCCATTGCGGATCAGCAGGAGGAAATTGCCGTGAGGCGGCGCGAAAGCTTCGGGCGGATAGCGGTTCAATTCGGCCGCCGCGCCTTCGGCATTGAAATAGGTGCCGTAGCGGCTGTCATATTCGTGGATCAGTTCATCGATCAACGGCTTGGCGCGGGGATCGAGAGGGGTCGTATAGAGAAACGTGTCGCTCATATCGTTCGTCACCCATTGTCTTCAGTGAGGAATGTTTCCGCGAGCCGGACCCAGTAGCGGGCGGCCGGCGCGATGATCGCATCGTTGAAATCGTAATGGGCGCTGTGGAGAGGCGCGCTGTCGCCGTTGCCCACGAAGAGGTAGCTGCCGGGATTGGCCTGCAGCATGAAGGCGAAATCCTCGCTTGCGGTTCTCGGACGGAAATCCTTCTCGATCGCGGCGAGACCAAGCGCGTCATAGGCGACGTCACGGGCAAACGCCGTTTCCTTGGCGTGGTTGACCAGCGCCGGAAAACCGAGCCGGTAGTTCACGTCCGCCTCGGCGCCGAAGCTTTCGGCCTGGGCGCGGGCGAGCGCTGGAATGCGCTCCTGCAGCAGCCGGCGAACTTCTTCGCTGAAGGCCCGCATGGTGAGTTTCATCTCCACGCTCTCGGGTATGACATTCGAGGCGGAGCCGGCATGGATCGAGCCGACGGTGGCGACCGCCATATCCTGCGGATCGACATTGCGGGAGACGACGCTCTGCAATGCGGTGATGAAGGAAGCCGAAGCCAGCACCGGATCGACGGCGCGGTGCGGCTCAGCGCCGTGGCCGCCCTTGCCGATGATCCTGATGACCGCCTGGTCGACCGAAGCCATGGCCGGACCGGTGACGAAGCCGAACTGGCCCGCCGGCACCCCCGGCCAGTTATGCAGTCCGAAGACCGCATCGACTGGGAAACGTTCGAACAGTCCTTCCGAGATCATCTTGCGCGCGCCGGCGCCGATTTCCTCAGCGGGCTGGAAGATCAGCCTGAGCGTGCCGCTGAAATTGCCGCTTTCGGCGAGATAGCGGGCGGCGGCAAGTAGGATCGCGGTATGCCCGTCATGGCCGCAGGCATGCATGACGCCGGGATTGCTGCTGGCATAGGCAAGGTCGGTCGCCTCCTCGATCGGCAGCGCGTCCATGTCCGCCCGGATACCGATCCTCTTCCCGCCCTCGCCGCGTCTGAGGGTGGCGACGATGCCGGTGCCGGCAATGCCCGTCGCCACCTCATAGCCCCAGGAGGAAAGGCGGGACGCCACCAGCTTGCTGGTCCTGAGCTCCTGAAAGGCCAGCTCGGGATATTGGTGCAGGTCGCGGCGAAGCGCGATGATTTCATCGAGATAGGCGGCGATGCCCTTCTCGATCGGATCGTTGCTGCGCGTGTTCAGAGCGATGGTGTCCATAGCGGTTCGCTCGGCGCCTCAGGCGCCGACAGCCCTTCCCTGCTCAACCTGATCGGCGCCGGCCGCATACCGGCTTTCCCGGAAGGGCAGGCCCAGATGATCGCGCAGCGTCTCGCCCCTCAGGACCGGATCGAAATAGCCGCGCGCGGTCAGGATCGGCAGGACGTGCTCGGCGAAGTCGTCGAAGCCTTCGGCGATGACGGGGAAGCCGAGAATGAAGCCGTCGGCGGCGCCATGATCCACCCAGCGGATGATCTCGTCGGCGATATGCTCTGCCGTGCCGATGAAGGCAGTGCGCGGCGTCGCGGAATCGAGTGCGACCTGGCGCAGCGTCAGCCCCTTCTCACGCGCCGTCCTCTTGATGCGGTCGGTGGTGGCGCGGAAATTGTTCCTGCCGATATCGCCAATGTCGGGGAAAGCCTCATCGAGCGGGTAGACGCTGAAATCATGGTGATCGAAGAAGCGGCCGAGATAGAGGAGCGCCTCCTCGATCGTGACGAGATTGCGGATCGCCTGATACTTGGCTTCCGCCTCCTCCGACGTCTTTCCGACGATCGGGCCGATGCCGGGATAGATGCCGACCTCCGCCGCGGCGCGTCCCTGAGCGATGACACTGTCCTTGAGCTGCCGATAGAAGCCTTGAGCCTCTTCGAACGGTCCGCCATTGGTGAAGACGGCATCGGCATGCTTGCCGGCAAGCCTGATGCCGGAATCGGAAGCCCCCGCCTGGAAGACGACGGGCTGACCTTGCTTCGATCGGCCGATGTTGAGCGGTCCTTCGATGCGGAAGAACCGGCCCTTATGGTTGAGACGATGCATCTTCGCCTTGTCGACAAAGACGCCGGTCTCGCGATTGCGCACGAAAGCGTCGTCGTCCCAGGAATCCCAGAGACCCTTGATCGCGTCGATATAATCCTCGGCGATCTCGTAGCGCAGCTCGTGCTCAGGATGTTCACGGCTGTAATTTCGCCCCGAACCCTCGAGCGGCGAGGTCACTGCATTCCACCCTGCCCTGCCGCCGCTGATGAGATCGATCGTGGCAAACTGGCGGGCAACGGTGAAGGGGTCGCTATAGGAAGTCGAGACCGTGCCGACGAGGCCGATCTTCGAGGTGGAAGCCGCCAGCGCCGAGAGAATGGCGATCGGCTCGAACCGGTTGAGGAAATGCGGGATCGACTGCTCGTTGATATAAAGCCCGTCGGCGACGAAGGCGAAAGCGATGCCCGCCTCCTCCGCTTTGCGTGCCGTATTGACGAAGAAGTCGAAATTGACGCTGGCATCGGCTGGGCCGCTCGGATGTTTCCAGGCATTCATATGGCCGCCAGGACCTTGCAGCATGATGCCGAATGTGACGTGTTTCTGAGCCATGGGATCGATCCTCCTTGGAAAGGTCAGGCGACGAGGGAAAGGCGCTCGGCGGCGAGCAGCTCGATGGAGGCAAGGCGGTCGGCGGTTGAAAGCGCCGGCGTGTCCAGCACGAATTCCTTGACGCCGTGGCGGCGGTGGAGCTCGTCCAGTTCCTTGCGGATCTGCTTTGCCGTGCCGTGCAGCACGCTCGGCACCCTCTCCTCGATGCGGTAATCGCTGACGCCGGCCTGCCGGGCGAATTCGGCTGCTTGCTCTTCGCTGCCGACATTGACGGTCTGACCGTTCGGCAGGAACACTTTAACGATCCGAAGCTTACCGACACGCTCGCGGGCATATTCCTCGCTTTCGGCAGCGAAGGCCGCGAGTGCCAGGATGGGACGCTTGCCGCCCGAGGCCCGTTCATAGGCTTCGAAGGTCTTGCTCAGATTTTCGGGATCGCCATTCAGATGGCCGGCGAACACGAGCTCCCACCCCTTCTCGGCCGCGAGTTCGGCGCTCTCCACGCTGGCGCCGAGCAAGAAACGCTCCGGAGCCGTCGGCGGGAAAGGGATCGCCTGGGCACCGTCGTAACTGGGATCGGCCGCGAGATAGGTGTTGAGATCGGAAAGCTGGCTCGCAAAATCCGGCTTCCTCACCGGATCGACGGCAAGCTGCAAGGCGCGCGTCGACAGCGGAAAGCCGCCCGGCGCCTTGCCGACACCGAGGTCGACGCGGCCAGGCGCAAGCGATGCCAGGAGATTGAAGGTCTCGGCAACCTTGTAGGCGCTGTAGTGCTGCAGCATCACGCCGCCGGAGCCGACCCGGATCCTCGAAGTCTTGGCGAGAAGATAGGCGATCAGCGCCTCCGGCGCGGAACTCGCCAGGTTGGACATGTTGTGATGTTCGGCGACCCAGAAACGGTGATAACCGAGCTCCTCGGCCCGGGCGGCAATCTTTACCGTCGCCCGCAACGCGTCGGCGGCGGAGAGACCCTGTTCGATCGGGCTTTTGTCGAGAAGGCTGAGGAGGTATGTCATGGCGCCACGATCCGCTCAGTGGTTGTAATATTTAATCTATAAAATCAGTAGACAAACATCATTATAAGAAATGACATTCTCTTTCGCGGACATTGAGAGGAAAAAAGCAGCCGCAGCTGCGACGGAAATTCAGATGCCGGGAATGCGGGCGCGCATGCGCATGGATCTTTCAATCGACCATTTAATGATCTATATTCTGGTCAAAATGGAGAGTAGCCGCATGAAGCTGTCAGAACAGGTCAAGCCGATCAGCTATCTCAAGGCGCATGCGCCCGAGATCATCCGGACGCTGAAGGACAATCCGCAACCCGTCGTCATTACCCTTCACGGCGAGGCCAAGGCGATCCTTCAGGATGTCGGCCAATATGAAGAAACGCAGGAAACCCTGGCACTGCTGAAGGTGCTGGCGCTCACCAATCGACAGGTCGAGGAAGGCAAGCTGCGTCCTGTATCGGAATCCTTCGCGCGCATCCGCAAACGTCTGGCCGACGACCAGTCCTGATGCGTTATCGTGTTCTTCTTGCCGAGGACGCGGAACGCGACGTCGAGGATCTCTATCGTTTCATTGCCGCCCGCGACGGCGCCGAGATGGCAGAGCGCATCCTGACGGAAATCGAAAGCGCCTGCGCCGATCTCGAAAAATTCCCGGCCCGCGGAAATATTCCAAAGGAACTGGCCAGCATCGGTATCTCCGAATACCGCGAACTGCACCATAAGCCCTGGCGCATGATCTACCGTATCATCGGCACCGACGTCATCGTCTACTGCGTGGCCGACGGCCGTCGCGACATGCAGGCCTTCCTGGAACGAAGGCTGATCCGCTAACATTCGGCATTCCCATCTCCTTCGGCATCGTCGCCGGCGCTCATCCGAGCATGGATGACCCGGACGAGCGCCGAAAACTTATCCCGCCTTTCGGCCGGCCGGCGCATTTGCCCGCAAGAGCGCCATCAACATCGGGCCGATCGCGAATTCTCCCTTTTCGCTTCGCCGCGTCAGGTCGCGAAGATAGCCGCCGGCGGAATTGATGTGGCCCCCGCGCTCCAGGATGCACGCCATCACGGTCGCGGCATTTTCCGCGCCCATCACACTTGCCGCCTCCTCATAGGCGGACGGGCTGACGCCCAGCATCGATCGAACTGTGACGGCCGCCGTCATCAGGTCGCGCCAGTTTCGGATCACGCCATCCGGCCCGTAGGCGAGGATCTCGGGGCAGGCCTGCAGAACCAGACCAAGCGGGAAGGATTTCAATCCGCCGGCATCATCACGGCCGCCCGACCGTCCCCTTTGCCGCTCCTCCTGTCTGGGCTGATCAGCTGCCTCCTGCCTTTTCTCGTCTATCGTCACGCCCCCTCGCCCGTTCTCTTGCTCCGGCCTCGCGCCCTGCTTCGATTCGAAGCTTGGTTCAAGTTCAGAGATGGAGTCGGGGTTTGAATTCTGTATGTGACGCTCGTTATAATAGGCATTGCCGCGTTCTTTTGTTGTTTTAACGCGAACTTCCAACCGGTTAAGGATATCCGCCCTCAGCGCCGTCAATTCATCCAGCAGCTGCTCGAGTTGTGCAGTCGTTGGCGACCGCGGCAAACCCTCGACCAGGTCGCGGAACAGCTGGTAGACGGCCTGCCAGTCGTCTTGAACGTCTTCCTCGACCGCCGCTTCGATTAGCTTTGCGATGTCGCGGCGGCAAAGCGTGACGCGTTCGCGCAAACGCTGAACGTGCAGCCGCTCAGCCATCACCGCGGCCGCCAGTTGCTCAATCTCCTCGGCGCGGGCAAGCAGCGGCGCCAGCGAGAAGCCGAAGGCCTCGTCGATCTCCCCTGCCCTGTCCCTGCGGACGTAACGCTTGCCATTGGGACTGTCCTTGCGCACCAGAAGACCCGCATCGACGAGCGCTGCGAGGTGCCGGCGAACGGTTTGTTCGGCCATGCCATGGGTCCTCAGCGAGAGCTGGACATTCGACGGGAAGACGATCAAGCCATTGTCCTGCGCCAGCTCGTTCTTCGGATAAAAGCTGAGGAGCGCATTGAGCACGGCAAGCGCGCGATCGGTGATGCCGAGCAACGGTTTTGCTTCGCACAGCGTACGAAACAATTTCCACTTGTCGACGGATTGATCGGGCTTGATCTCGCCTGCGGCAACCTGGCTTGCGAGCATGCCAAGCGTCATCGACCGCCGCCCGAACGGCGTCGTTATACTTCCGGTTTCCATCTCTTCCACCTCATCAAGGCAAAAGAAATCCGCTCACCAAAACGGCGCCAAAAACTCTTGACAGCGATTCTCGGAAGTGCGATTCTCGGAGGTGTTCAAGACTACGAGGAAAGCTTCCGTGACGGTGACGTTCGGGGGCTTTTTTCTTTTGCGGGTTATCTCCTGTTCGAATTGTCAGCTGACAATTCGTCTAACTGCCTCATTTCCTATCATTTTCCTCTTCGAACTCAACGGCGAGACCTGCCAGCCGCTGAGCCAGGAATTCCGAAAACGCCGCCGATTTGGCGGTGATGCGAAAGGTTTTGCCGGCGCGAGACACCGAAGCAAGCGGCGCACCCGCTGACGTGCGAAGGGTCTGCTCGTCGCGCTGCGGCGGGCTCTTCTCCTCCAGCGCTTTCCAGACGACATCGAAACGGCCGTTGGTTTCCAGCGCCTCGAAACCGGCGGCGCGGATCGCCGCCTGCGCTTTCTTCGGCCCGCCTGTTTCTCTGAATTTTTCGGCGAAGGCCAGCCAGCGTGGGCGGCCGACCTTGGGGGCCGGTCCGATGGCCAGAATAATCTCCGGATCGATCGTCTGCGCGACCTGCAGCAGCCTCGAGGTTTCCGGCTTATCCGTCGCCAATGCCCTGGCAATCATGTCACGGTTGAAGCCATGTTCATCCATGCGGCGCGCAAACAACGCCCGTTCGATGAAGCTCAAGTCGACGCGAGGGCCGTTCTCCTGACCCTGAGCAAGGATCAATTCCTCATCCGTCAGCTTGCGCACCACGGCCTTAACCGGAACGCCGAGTTCTGCGGCCGCGCGCAGGCGCCGATGGCCATAGGCCGCCTGATAATGGCCGGCCTTTACAGGGTCCGGCCGGACCAGGATCGGAACCTGCTGTCCGCTGTCCTTAATCGATTGCTTCAACCGCTCGAATTCAGGATCCTGATCGACGGGGATACGGTCACGGATGAAGGACATTTCGACCGCAGCCGGATCGATCTCCAGCACCTTGTCTCCGGAGGCGAGGGATTCGCGCAATGCCTTGGCGGCCGCTGCTTCCTCTCCCAGCCGCCCGAGCGACAGGTTCATCGCCTTGACCGCGCCGGACGGCCGATGCGGCGGCGGCGCGCTCGGCGCATCCGGTCGCGCCGGCTCGACCGAACCAACCATGCTCTTCAGGATGTCGCGACCTTTCGGGCTCATGTCCTGCTCCATGCATTGCGAATGAGTTGCTCGACCTCGGCATTGACGCTGTCGACGGATTCCACCCCGCGGTCATAAGTCTGGCGATGCATCGTCTCACGCCCCGCCTCGTAGATCGTCTGCTTGGACAGGCCCGCATCCGAGACCGCCGTCGATTTGACCATCATGGACGTCAGCACGCGCTCGCCGAACAGGCTGCGCAGGAAGGCAACGATCTGCGCCTGCGGACCGTCATTGGACTCGTAACGAGTGATCAGATAGCGCATCCAGTCATATTCAAGATTGCCGCCGGCCTGCTTGACGACCGCCAGAAGGTCGGAGGTCATCGTCAGGAACTGGTTCATCGATGCCACGTCGAGCATCTGGGGATGAACGGTAATAAGAACGGCTGTGGCGGCGCAGAGAGCAGACAGCGTCAAGAAGCCGAGGGTAGGGGGGCAATCGATGATGACGACGTCGTAGCTCTGCTCGAGCGAATGCAGCGCATTGCCGACCCGCATGAAGAACATGTCTTTGTCGTCGCGGTTGGTGTCGGCCAGCGCCTTTGGGGTATCGTGTTCGAACTCGTGCAGTTCGAGATTGCCGGGGATGAGATCGAGACCGGGGAAATAGGTCTGGCGGACGATGTCGCCCACGTCGCGGCGCGTCTCGTCATATTTGATGGCGCCATAGAGCGTCTCGTTTTCGCCGACGTCGAATTCCGGCTGATATCCGAGCATCGCCGACATCGATGCCTGCGGGTCGAGATCGACAGCGAGCACGCGGTAGCCGCGAAGCGCCAGGAACTGCGCCAGATGGATGGACGTCGTCGTCTTGCCGGAGCCGCCTTTGAAATTGGTGACGGCGATGACCTGGAGATGGTCACCCGGCCGGCGCATCGGCAGATAGGAAGGTTTGGTGCGCCCGAGATGCTGGCGCATCGCATGGATTTCCTCGAGCGAGAACACCCGGCGCCCGGCCGGCGTCTTCTCGGGGTTGATGGTTTCCACCTGGGCAGCGAGGTGGCGAACATAGCTGTCGGTCACGCCGAGTAGCTTCGCCGCCTCAGTGCTGCTGAACCGCCGCAGCGATTTGCGCGCATCAGGCGAGAACAGCCGCTCGAACAGCACCTGCAACTGGCTGCTGAGCATTGTCGAGTCCTGCGCAATCGTCTCGTCGATCGAGACCTGACTCGCCCTCTTGGCTTTCTCAACAATCGCGGCCTTGTTCGGCATTCACGCAAATCCTGATAAATCGGGTAATTTTGCGCAAATGATCGTGAGTCTGGCGATTCCGTCAAGCGATTTCTTGGTTAGCAAACAGATAACGGGACGGATTCGATGGGAAAATAGCGTGGAATTCCGGAATCTTAGCGAGGTTGTCAGCTGACAACGACAGCTCTAGCCGCACCGTCCAGGTCATCCTTAATCTATGGAAGCGTGATTTCGATATGTTGATGACATCGGCGACTCAGCTTGCCGCCGCTCATAACGGCCCGGGCAGGCGACCTTATCTCACTTATAAGCAGACGGGCGGTACAGGCTTTCGCCCTCCAATCCACGGACGGGCTCGCTGCCGGAGGACTTGTCGCTCGCATCGTGCGTTTCAGGATCACGGCGTGACGGGGCAAGGCCGAGCATCTGCTCGAGACGGCCGGCATTGAGAGGAGCGCTTATTCCCTTGAAGTTCATGATCCATCTTTCGTCTGCGCATGACCTGCGTAATGACGCAGAGATAAGCGCAATTTGAAGCTGGCGAGAACTGTCCCTCGACGTTATCACCATCTTTTCCCACGCAAGCAGCAAGGGGAGGGGTGCACCATCGATTGAGCGGAGCAGGGGGAGGGACATCACTTCGGCAAGATTGCAGACGCTCATCCTATGCGAATCAAGTGCTTGCGGATATGATCGGATGCATAGAGAGACGGGCATTCGTCGCTTTTCAGCCCGAGCGATCGGGCAGGCCTCGCAAAGATCTCCTCGCGTCTAGCGGAACTTATTAAGGCCTTCGCTTCCGTCTGCCGAATTCCTCTTTGTTTACCGACTATTTACCATACGCCTGTGCGAGCTCAGATCCTGTCGTCGGGCAACGGATTGCGAGCACTGAGGCAGAAGTCGGCATGCACGACGGGGGTAGAGGTCGCTATCGCGCCTTCATTCCCTCGCGATTGGTGAAATGGGCGTTGCCCAAACCCGTGCCGATGGTCAGCACCGCCCATCTCGAAACGTCCTTCATGAGAGGGATCTGCGACAGCCCCTGCACCACGGCATCGTTGTGCATCATCACAAAGGTGCTGTGATCGCCGATTTCGGGAATGGCCTTCATCAGCGCCAGAGGAAGGTTGAAGCTATCGCTTTCCCAATTCCCGCCGGGCAGGTTCTGTCCGCCGCGTTCGATCGAACCGTCGGCTTTGATGATGCCGGGGCAGGCGATCCCGATGATGGGAGCAGGTTTCAGATTGGCCTTTTCGGCTTTCTCGATCAGGTTCCGCAACATGGTCGCCAGCTTCTCTATCGTGGCGCTGCGGCTCGGCTCATCGTCGGCGTGGCGCCAGATCGCCGAGTCCCAGACGCGCGCATCGGCAAAATCCGGCGATTTTTCCTTTCCGAACTCGACGACTCCAGCGCGGACGTTCGTGCCGCCGATATCGACGGCGAGAATCGCCTCATAACCTTTGAACATCCAGGGCGGCATCAGGTGAACGGAGCCGATCAGTCCCGCCTCGTCGGGATGATGGGCGATCGGCACGACTTCGATATTGATGCCGTCCGCTTTGAGAAGAACCATGGTCCTGGCGATTGCGAGCTCTCCGAAGCGGCTTTGCCGGAAGCCGCCACCCACCACGATCCGCTCCGTCTTCGACCAGCGCTCGTCCTTGAGAAACTTTGCGATCACTTTCGCAAAGTCCTGCGAGAAGTCCTCCACCGCGCCCATGACCAGCGCGGCGGCTTCCATATCATCGCCCTTCAGCAGGGCCTCGATCTTTTTCTTGGAAAGCTTCTCCGTCGCAACCTTACCGATCGGGTCGTCTCCGAACTTGCGGACGCGTTTTCGCCAATCGTCCAGCTTCTGCTGGAAGGTCTTCTTATTGGCGTTGTCGCCGACGAAACCGTTCTTGTCACGCAGTTCATTGTTGTAGTCGTCGATGGTCACCAGCGGCAGCACCGATGCGCCGTGCGCCAAAGGCGCGTTGATTTCGTCATGATGCTTGGAACTGCCTTTGGCCATCAAACTACCTTTTGCTGCGCGAGTGCATGAGCGGGCGGCCTGACAAAACGCGGAGTTGCTCCGGATGTTCCGGGGACCGGCTCGTCATCTTGCCCTCGTCGGACAGCGACCTAGCTTCAATGATGCAGAATTGGAGAATGCCGTGCAGGAAGACGCCGCTACGCAGGAAATGCTTTCCCTTGTCTTGGAGGAGCCGGATCGTTGGGCGATGTTTCTCGACATCGACGGAACGCTGCTCAATCTCGCGCCCACACCGGATGCGATCGAGGTTCCCGAGGCTCTTCCCGGGCAGCTTCATCGCTTGTCGAACAAGCTCGGCGGCGCCCTGGCGCTGGTCACCGGCCGATCGCTCGCCTTTGCCGACACTTTGTTCAAACCCTTCGCATTTCCGACGGCAGGTCTCCACGGGGCGGAGATCAGAAGCGCCACCGGGATGCATACCGTCGAGGCGACCACAGAGTTTCAGGCATTGAAGCATGCACTGACGGCAGAAGCCGAGCACTATCCCGGCGTATTGATCGAAGATAAGGGCGCTGCCGTTGCCGCCCATTACCGGCTTGCGCCGGAATATGAAAAGGTTCTCGAAGAACGCATGCATCATTATGCGGAGCTCGCCGGACCGAACTGGGCGCTGCAGCTCGGCAAGATGGTGTTCGAGCTGCGCCCGGCACGGTCGAGCAAAGGCGATGCGCTGGAACGGTTTTTCCAGTCCGAGCCCTTCAAGAACCGCTGCCCGATCACCATGGGCGACGACCTGACCGATGAGTCGATGTTTGCGATCGCCAATGCGCGCGGCGGCGTCTCCGTGCGTGTCGGCACCATCGGCGCCCCGAGCTGCGCCACTAACCGGCTGTCTTCCGCCGCGCTGGTGAGGAACGTCATTGCCGCTTTGGCTGCCTGAGGCGGCGGAACGCGCTCGTCTTTCCACCGGCTGCGCAGCTTCGATTGTCAAAAAAGTATCGGTTTCGGCAGGGAATCGTGGTGGCGGTCAGCAGATGAGCCCACTACACTCCCCTCAAGAATAAAGCCAAACAGAGAATTTGGCTGACGGGCTTAAAACCGTCCTCGGAGGAGGAAACAATGGAACCTGACTTGGAAGTCGTTCAGATCAGGCCGGGCGAATCTTTCGCAACGAAGGCGCATGGCTATCCCTATCATACGGTTCGCTGGCACTTTCACCCGGAATATGAACTTCATCTCGTCGTGGCGACAACGGGCCGCTATTTTGTCGGCGATTTCATCGGCGAGTTCGAGCCCGGCAATCTGGTGCTGGCCGGCCCCAACCTTCCTCACAACTGGATCAGCGATGTCCCGAAGGGATCGAGCATTCCGCTTCGCTGCCAGCTCATCCAGTTCAGCGAGAGTTTCATCAGCGGCACCATGAAGGTGCTGGCCGAGCTCGGATCCTTCGAGCCGGTTCTCGAGGCCTCCCGCCGCGGCGTGCTCTTCGGCACCGAGACCAGCCGGCAGATCGCCCCCTTGATGAACGAGGTGCAGCAGGCGCAGGGTGTACGGCGCATCGAGCTCTTCATGATGATGGTCGGCCTGCTCGCCCGAGCGCAGGATGCGCAGTTGCTCGCAAGCCCGAGTTATCTGCCCGATCCCTCGGGCTACATGTCGGCCGGCATCAACAAGGCGCTCGCCTATATCAGGGAGCACCTGACCAAATCCTTCGACGAAACCGATCTCGCAACGATCGCTGGACAATCGACCGGCGCCTTCTCGCGCGCCTTCCGCCGCCACACCGGCATGTCACTGGTGCAATATGTGAAGCGGCTTCGCATCAACCTCGCCTGCCAGATCCTGATGAGCGACGACCATGCATCGATCACCGATATCTGCTTCGAGGTCGGCTTCAACAACCTGTCCAACTTCAACCGGCAGTTTCTCGCGGAAAAAGGCATGACACCGTCCCGTTTCCGGCGATTGCTGGGAGACAATATCAACGTGGCGAAGGCGGCTTAATCGGCCGGACGATTTCGTTTCGAGGAGCACGAAGCACGGTCCGCCGAACGACCAGAGGAGGACGAGGGAGGAGGCAGCAAAACGACACTGACTTGAACGTGAGCACGCCACGAGCGGCTCGCGATGGGGAACGCTTGTCCTCAAGAACTGCAACCGCTGGGACAGGCGCGGCCGTTTCTTCACGAACGGCACAGCAGAGCATTGCAACCACGAAGCTATACGATTTTTTCCAATGGGAGGAGATGGAAATGATGAAGTTCTCGATGAAAACGGCAGGCGCTGCGGCCCTTGTCCTGTCCCTGCTCGGCGGCACGTCCGCCTTCGCGCAAAGCGCCGTTGCCGATGCGACGGTCGCGTTCCTCATGCCCGACCAGGGTTCGACCCGTTACGAAGAGCACGACCATCCGGGCTTCGTCGCGGAAATGAAGAAGCTCTGCGCGTCCTGCAAGGTCATCTATCAGAATGCCGATGCCGATATCGCCAAACAGCAGCAGCAGTTCAATTCGGCAATCACCCAGGGCGCCAAGGTGATCGTGCTCGATCCGGTGGACTCGGCGGCGGCTGCGTCTCTCGTCCAGCTCGCCCAGAGCCAGGGCGTCAAGGTCATCGCCTATGACCGGCCGATCCCGACCGGCAAGGCCGATTTCTACGTCTCCTTCGATAACAAGGCGATCGGCAAGGCGATCGCGGAATCGCTCATTGAGCATCTCAAGGCCAAGAACGTGCCGGCCGATGGCGGCGGCATCCTGCAGATCAACGGCTCGCCGACTGATGCGGCGGCAGGGCTGATCAAGGACGGCATCCACGAGGGTCTGGCCAGCGGCGGCTACAAGACACTTGCCGAATTCGACACGCCGAACTGGCAGCCGGCAAATGCCCAGCAATGGGCGGCCGGCCAGATCACCCGCTTCGGCAAGCAGATCGTCGGCGTGGTCGCCGCCAATGACGGCACCGGCGGCGGCGCCATCGCCGCCTTCAAGGCGGCAGGCGTCGATCCGGTTCCGCCGGTGACGGGCAATGACGCGACGATCGCAGCCTTGCAGCTCATCATATCGGGGGATCAGTACAACACGATCTCCAAGCCGAGCGAAATCGTCGCCGCTGCGGCTGCGAACGTGGCGGTGAAGCTCTTGGCGGGAGAAACGGTCAAGGCCGAAATGACCCTTTACGACACGCCTGCCCAGCTTTTCGTCCCGGCTGTCGTCACCGCCGAGAACCTCAAGGCGGAGATCATCGACAAGAAGATCAACACCGCCGAGGAACTGTGCACCGGCCGCTATGCCGAAGGCTGCAAGAAGCTCGGCATCATCAAGTAACCCGCAAGGAAAGCGCGGCCGGCCGCCGGTCGCGCTTTCAGTTTCGCTTTTTACGAAAGGCCAGACGATGTCTGAAACCTCTCATATCCTCGATCCCACGCGTCAGCCCGTTCTCAGCCTGCGCGGCATATCGAAGAACTTCGGGGCGGTGTCGGCGCTGACCGATATCGAACTCGACGTGCATGCCGGCGAAGTCGTGGCGCTGGTGGGCGACAATGGCGCCGGCAAATCGACGCTGGTCAAGATCCTGGCCGGCGTGCACCAGCCGAGCTCGGGCACCATCCTGTTCGAGGAAAAACAGGTCGATCTGTCGAGCCCGAGTGCCGCCCTCGACCTCGGCATCGCGACGGTCTTCCAGGATCTGGCACTCTGCGAAAATCTCGATGTCGTCGCCAACATCTTTCTCGGCAAGGAACTCAATCCCTTCCAGCTCGACGAGGTCGCCATGGAGATCCGCGCCTGGAAGCTATTGAGCGAGCTTTCGGCCCGCATCCCCAGCGTGCGCGAGCCGGTGGCCTCGCTTTCTGGGGGGCAGCGCCAGACCGTCGCGATCGCCCGGTCGCTGCTGCTCGAGCCGAAACTCATCATGCTCGATGAGCCGACTGCGGCACTCGGCGTCGCCCAGACCGCCGAGGTGCTCGATCTGATCGAACGCGTGCGCGAGCGCGGCCTCGGCGTCATCATGATCAGCCACAACATGGAGGATGTGCGTGCCGTCGCTGACCGCATCGTCGTCCTTCGGCTCGGGCGCAACAACGGCACCTTCATGCCCGATGCGTCCAACGAGGCGCTGGTCAGCGCGATCACCGGCGCATCCAACAATTCCGTCTCCCGCCGCGCGATGCGCCGCCAGGCGCAAAGCCGAGAGAACGAGGAGGGCAGGCCATGATGAAGACCATCCAGAACGAACCGGCGGCCCCTTCGCTTCTCGACCGGCGCGATGAAAGAGTGCGCCATGACGACAGCCTCAGCGGATGGGTTCGCGGCTTTATCGACCGCATCCGCTCCGGCGACCTCGGCTCGCTGCCCGTTATCGTCGGCCTGGTGATCATCTGGACGGTATTCCAGGCGCTCAATCCGGTGTTCCTCTCCAGCGCCAACCTCGTCAACATGCTGTTCGATTGCTCGACGGTCGGCGTCATCTCGCTCGGCATCGTCTGCATCCTGATGGTGGGCGAGATCGACCTGTCGGTCGGCTCCGTCAGTGGCTTCGCCTCGGCGCTCACCGGCGTCTTCTGGATCAACCAGGGCTGGCCGGTTGTGCTCGCCATCCTCGCCGCCATGGCTGTCGGCGCCTTGATCGGCTCGCTCTACGCCTTCCTGTTCAACCGCTTCGGCATGCCGAGCTTCGTCTCCACCCTGTCGGGACTGCTCGCCGTTCTCGGCCTGCAACTCTACATTCTTGGATCGACCGGCTCGATCAATCTGACCTATGGTTCGTGGCTGGTGAATTTTGGTCAGATCATGGTCATGCCGGATCCGGTCGCCTATGCGCTCGTGGCGCTTGCCGGCATTGGCTTCTTTTTCTCCAGCTATCGGACAGCGACGCGGCGGCGGGTAGCCGGCCTTTCGTCGAAATCGGTCGGCGGACTTCTTCTGCGCGCCGTCATCATCACCGTTGCTCTGGAGGCGGTGGCCTTCTATCTCAACCAGTCGCGTGGCGTCCCCTGGATGTTCGGCCTCTTCGTCGGCCTCGTCATTGCCATGAATTATGCACTGACGCGCACGAAATGGGGGCGCTCCATGCATGCCGTCGGCGGCAACAGAGAGGCTGCCCGCCGCTCGGGCATCAATGTGTCGCGCATCTATGCGAGCGCCTTCGTCATGTGCGCCCTGCTTGCGGCAACCGGCGGCGTGCTCTCGGCGGCGCGGCTTGCCACGGCAAGCCAGCAAGCCGGCACCGGCGACGTCAATCTCAACGCCATCGCTGCGGCGGTGATCGGCGGCACGAGCCTGTTCGGCGGGCGCGGCAGTGCCTATTCGGCCCTTCTCGGCATCATCGTCATCCAGTCGATCGCCAGCGGACTGACGCTCCTCGATCTGTCGTCATCGCTTCGCTACATGATCACCGGCGCCGTTCTTGCCGTTGCCGTCATCGTCGACTCTCTGGCACGCCGCTCGCGCATTTCGCACGGCCGGGCCTAAACCAACCAGGAAAGCAGAGGAAGAAAATGGGACAGGATCTGTCTGGAAAAGTCGCGGCCGTCACCGGGGCGGCGTCAGGTATCGGCCTGGAATGCGCCAAGGCCATGCTTGGCTCCGGCGCGCGCGTCGTGCTGATCGATCGCAACGAAGAAGGCTTGAGGGAAATTTGCTCGACGCTCGGCGCAGACGCCATCCCGCTGGTCGTCGACCTCTTGGACCCCGAAAGCGTGGCGCGGATGATGCCCGCAATCCTGGAGAAGGCGGGGCAGCTCGACATCTTCCACGCCAATGCCGGCTCCTATATCGGCGGCGAAGTACTCGGCGGCGACCCTGATGCCTGGGACCGGATGCTCAATTTGAACATCAACGCGGCCTTCCGCTCGGTGCATGCCGTTCTGCCGCACATGGTCGAGCGCAAAACAGGAGACATCATCCTCACGAGCTCCGTCGCCGGGATGGTCCCCGTCGTCTGGGAGCCGGTCTACACCGCTTCCAAACATGCGGTCCAGGCCTTCGTCCACACGCTCAGGCGACAGGTGGCCAAGCACGGCCTGCGCGTCGGCGCCGTCGCGCCGGGCCCCGTCGTCACTGCGCTTCTCAGCGATTGGCCGCAGGAAAAGCTGGATGAGGCGCTCGCCGCCGGCGGCCTGATGGAGCCGAAGGAAGTGGCCGAGGCCGTGCTCTTCATGCTGACGCGCCCGCGCAACGTCACCATCCGCGACCTCGTCATTTTGCCGCAGAGCACCGATATCTGAGAGGGATTTGCCAGCCTCCACAACCGGACAAAGGAAACGGCCATGATCTTCGATAGATTTCGCCTGAACGGACAGGTGGCGCTGGTAACCGGCGGCACGCGCGGCATCGGACTGGCAATCGCCGAAGCGCTCGGCGAAGCGGGCGCTAAGGTCGTTATTGCGGGACGAACGCCCAATGCGGCCGCGGACGCACGGCTCTCAAAGGCCGGGATCGATTTCGAGTTCATCGCCGCGGATCTGGTGAAGGAGCGCGCTGCCGACGAACTCGTGGCTGAAACCCTTTCACGGGCCGGCCGGCTCGACATTCTCGTCAACAATGCCGGCATCGCCATTCATGGCGACAGCGGCGAATTCTCCGATGCCATCTGGCGCGAGATCATGACCGTTAATGTCGATGCCGTCTTCCGTGCCTGCCGGGCCGCGCTCGCGCCGATGCGGCGTCAAGGTGGCGGCGTCATCCTGAATATCGGCTCGATGTCCGGCATCGTTTCCAACATTCCGCAGAACCAGGTCGCCTACAACACCTCCAAGGCGGCGGTCCACATGATGACGAAGAGCCTCGCGAGCGAAGTCGCCGCCGAGAACATCCGCGTCAACGCCATTGCGCCGGGCTATATCGAGACCGATCTGTCGCGCGGCGGCATCGACAATCCCGACTGGTTTCCGACCTGGCGCAGCATGACGCCGATGGGCCGCGTCGGACAGCCGGAGGAGGTGGCGGGTGCTGCCTTGTTCCTCTGCTCGGCGGCGGCAAGTTACGTCACCGGTGAAGTGCTCGTTATCGACGGCGGTTATACGACGCGATAGCCTCGGAAAGGGAAGGCGAGTTCCCGCCCGATGGCTAAGCCGTTTTTTTTGGGGCAGAAGTTCAAGGCGTCGCGCCACAGGCGCTCTGGTAATCGGCAAGCACGCGGTCGATCGCGGCAATCAGTATAGTCCGGGGATCGCCGGCTTCGGCTGAGGAGAACTGCGGCAGGTACTGGTGCAGCAGCGTCTCCGGGATCGTCTTTCCGCGCAGGGCGGCGAGCAACTTCTCAAACGCCTTCTCCGCCTCGGGCCTGTTCCAGTAATAGCGGATACGGTCGCTGTAGCTATAGTGCCGCTGCAGGCGCAGGGCCGTCTCATCGCCGTGATAGTGAGCCCGCCAGTCGCCGGGTGCCGACAGCATCACCGCCTCCATCGTGGCGGCCAGCGGCCTGTCGCCGTAGCCGGGGACCATCTCGCTGGCGATCATGTCAAGCGCATAAGCTGCCTCGCGCAGCGCGAAGGTCAGGCCGGGGCCGACCTTGAGGATCGGGAAGCCATCCTGCACCAGCCGCGTCAGGGCCTCCCGCGTCTGATAATCGGTGGAATGGGCCTCGAAGACGAATTGCGGTTCCTCGTCGAGAAGCGCGGTCAATTCAGTCGCAAGCTCCGGTCTGTAGCCGATGACGTTCTCGCTGCCGAATTCGACGCCCGGCTGGACGACGAAGGCGATGACGCGGGAAAAGGCGTCCTCCAACCCAGCCCGCGAAAAGATTTCGCGATGAATGGCGATCGTTGCGCGAGCGGCCTCCGGCGCGGTCGGCCGGAGTTCTTCGAGCGCATGATCGGCGCCGCCCGGCACCGGAACCTCGGTGCCGAGAATATAAAGCGGCATCGGCGCGCCGATCGCCTTCGCCGTCCTTTCGCTGATCTCCGCCAATCTTGCGGCGCGCTCGGCGATCGTCCGGTCGTCGAGCGCGGCCGGCTCGCCGGCACAGCCCATCGAGGCGTCGAGATGGATCTTGCCGAACCCGGCCCTGACATAGGCTTCGACCATCAACTCCGCCTGCTTCAGCGCGGCTTCCGGCCTCTCCTTGCGCCACGGGTTGGGGCCGAGATGATCGCCGCCGAAGATCATCCGCGCGCGATCGAGACCCTCCTCGGCGGCAATGCGCTCGGTGAAGCGGATGAAGTCTTCCGGCGTCATGCCGGTATAGCCGCCGAGATGGTTGACTTGGTTGCAGGTCGCCTCGATCAGGACCGGCCCGCCTTCGCGCACCGCTCGCCGGATGGCAGCCCTGAGCACGAGGGGATGGGCGGAGCAGACCGAGGTAATGCCGAAGGGTCTGCCTTCACGCCGGGCGGCGGCAAGACGGGTCAATATCCGGTCCATCGTCTATCTCCTCGGGGTTTCGGCGATAAAGGCCGTGAGTTCGGCAAAGGTGGAGACGCCTTCCATAGGCCCGAGCCGCGTCACGTTGCGAGCACCGGCCGCATTGGCGTGGAGCAGGGCGGCATCCGGCGCCATGCCCTCGCGGCGGCAGGTGAGATAGGCCGCGCCGAAACAATCTCCGGCGCCGGTCGGATCGACCTCGGCAACCGCAAAGGCGGCGCAATCAATGCGCGGAAAGCCGCGGGTGAAGAAGGACGCGCCCTGTTCACCCCGCTTCAGCACGATCTCGCCGACGCCGCTCTCCAAAAGCTTGGCGACAGCCGCAGCTTCGTCCGTCCGGCCGGCGGCGGTGAAGAGTTCCTCGCCGGAGGGCAGCAGCAGGTCGGCGGCGGCAAGCACCTTGTCGAAGCTTTCCAGCGCGCCGTCATCCGTCAGCAGTTCCTTACGAAGGTTGGGGTCCAGCGACACCGAACCGCCGCGAGCCTGCACCGTCTCGACGGCATAGAGGATCACTTCGCGGGCACCGGGAATGGTGAGAGCCGTTCCCATGACATGCACATGGCCGGCACGCCGGACGAGAGCCTCGGCGGCGGAGGTCAAGCCGATCTGGCCGGCCGCGGATCTGGCGATGTTGAAGACGAAATCACGGGCGCCATTCGGCCGGTAGCGAACGAAAGCACTGCCTGTCGGCCAATCTTCATGGATTGCGATGGCGGATACGTCGACGCCGTCGTGGCGCAGGCGGTCGACGTTCAAGCGGCCGAAATCGTCATTGCCGACGGCGGCGATGATGCCGGCCGCACCGCCCATGCGCGCAACCTGGTCGACGAAGATGGCCGGCGCGCCGCTCGGATAAGGCCCCGTCAGGGATTGCGGCTCGAGGAAGCCCGCGCCGACCGTCGTCGCCATAATCTCCACCAGGATTTCGCCGACGGTGATCGTCGGCCCGAGCGCTTCCGGCGCAATCGCCCTTTGAGATAACGGCATCTGCAATCTCCTCCATGCGGAAAGCGGCGGTATCTGCGCTCCGCGCACTCATCAAAAACCTCAATCCGCCCGTAACTTGCTTGCAAAGGCCAGTCAAGAATAATTTTTACGCGCGGCAATTTCAATATTTGCGGCGCAGCAAACAAAAGTTACAACATTTTGCGCTGCAAAACTTGTTCCCGTTTTCATAAATCCCAATTTCAACGCGAACGATCGATATCCGGCCGCTTGATCTTCCAAAACCTTCTTGACAACAATGATCAAGATGGCAGATAAAACTTTACGCATGTAATTTTATGCGTGAACATCCGTAAAGGAGGAGCGGAGACCATGAGCAAGATCATTTGCATTCTGTCTGCATCCGTCGCCTGCCTCGCGCTGACCGCGGGACTGGCGGACGCCGAGGAACTGACGATCGCCACCGTCAACAATGGCGACATGATCATCATGCAGAAACTGTCGCCGGAATGGGAGAAGGAGACCGGCAACAAGGTGAACTGGGTGGTGCTCGAAGAAAACGTCCTGCGCCAGAAGGTGACGACCGACATCGCGACGAAGAGCGGCCAGTACGACATCATCACCATCGGCGGCTATGAGGCGCCGATCTGGGGCAAGCAGGGCTGGCTCGCGCCCGTTGACGATCTCGGCGCCGATTACGACTATGACGACCTGCTCGCCCCGATTAAGGCCGGCCTGACCGTCGACGGCAAGCTCTATGCCGTGCCCTTCTATACAGAAAGCTCGTTTACGCTCTACCGCAAGGACCTCTTCGATGCCGCCGGCATCAAGATGCCTGATGAGCCGACCTACGACCAGATCAAGGAATATGCGGCCAAGCTGACCGACAAATCGAAGGAACAGTACGGCCTATGCCTGCGCGGCAAGCCCGGCTGGGGCGAGAACATGGCGTTCCTCGGAACCATGATCAACGCCTATGGCGGGCGCTGGTTCGACATGGACTGGAAGCCGCAGATTAATTCCGAGCCCTGGAAGAAGGCGATTACCGACTATGTCGAGCTGATGACCAAATATGGTCCTCCAGGCGTGACTGCGAACGGCTTCAACGAAAACCAGGCGCTGTTTTCGACGGGCCACTGCGCGATGTGGATCGATGCGACGTCGGCTGCCGGCCGTGTCTACGACCCGAAGCAGAGCAAGGTCGCCGACAAGATCGCTTTTACGCGCGCGCCTATCGCCGTAACGGCGAACGGCTCGAGCTGGTCATGGTCCTGGAACCTGGCGATCCCGGCGACATCGACCAAGCTCGATGCGGCCAAATCCTTCCTGAAATGGGCGACATCCAAGGAATACGTCAAGAAGGTTGGCGAGACGGAGGGCTGGGTCGCGGTGCCGCCCGGCACCAGAAAATCGACCTACGCCCTGCCGGAATATCAAAAGGCGGCCCCCTTTGCCGATACTGTGCTGAAGGCCATCCTCTCGGCCGACCCGTCCAAGCCGACCAAGGACCCCGTTCCCTATACCGGTGTTCAGTTTGTCGCCATTCCCGAGTTCCAGGGCATCGGCACGCTCGTCGGCCAGCAGATCGCCGCCGCCCTGTCCGGACAGCAATCGGTCGATGCCGCTCTCGACAGTGCCCAGAAACAGGTCGAACGCGACATGAAGAAGGCCGGCTACCCGAAGTGAGCCTTTCATCCTCGCGGCCTGCCCGCGAGTTCCTCCCGGAAAGGTCCCGGCAGCACGACTGCCGGGACCTTCTAGTCAGGCGATTGGCCTTCATTTTTTGCATTACCGGCGTCTGCGCCGGCTGAACTGGAGAACGACATGAGACTGAAAGACAAGGTCGCCCTGATTACCGGCGGCGCGCGCGGCATCGGCCTCGGCTTTGCCGAGGCCTTCGTCAGGGAAGGGGCCAAGGTCGTCATCGCCGATATCGATATCGAACGGGCAACGAAATCCGCCGCCGCGATCGGCCCTGCGGCCAAGGCGATGAAGCTCGATGTCACGGATCTCACGGCGATCGACACGCTCGTTGCAGAGGTCGACAAGGAGTTCGGCGGTATCGACATCCTCGTCAACAATGCTGCCATTTTCGACATGGCTCCGGTCAACGAGATCACCGAGGCCAGCTACGACAAGGTTTTCTCGATCAACCTGAAGGGCCCGCTCTTCATGATGAAGGCCGTCTCGAACGTCATGATCAACCGGGGCAGGGGCGGCAAGATCATCAATATGGCCAGCCAGGCCGGGCGTCGCGGCGAGGCGCTGGTGCTTTTATACTGCGCTTCCAAGGCGGCGATCATCTCGGCGACACAGTCGGCAGCCCTTGCGCTCGTCAAATACGGCATCAACGTCAATGCGATCGCCCCCGGCGTCGTCGACGGTGAGCATTGGGATATCGTCGATGCGCATTTTGCCAAATGGGAGGGGCTGAAGCCCGGCGAGAAGAAGGCCTCCGTCGCCAAATCCGTTCCGATCGGCCGCTTCGCCACACCCGACGACATCAAGGGGCTGGCAGTCTTCCTTGCCTCATCGGACAGCGACTACATCCTTGCGCAGACCTACAATGTCGACGGCGGCAACTGGATGAGCTGATCGCCCTTCCGCAAGAAGTCTGGAGCCAGAGAGATGGAAGCCATCTGCTATACCGAGAAGGGCGTCGCGGTCACCAAGCCGCTGCCGCTGCCGGAGCTGCGGCCCGGCCATGCACTGGTGCGCGTGCGCGCCGCCGGTCTTTGCCACACCGATATCGACGTCCTCCATGGCCGTTACGGCGAGGGCCGCTTCCCGCTCGTCCCCTGCCATGAATATGCCGGCGTGATCGAGGCCGTGGCCGGCGATGTCTCCGGTCTTGCCGTCGGCGCCCGTGTCGTCGTCGATCCCAATCTTCCCTGCGGAGAGTGTAGGGCCTGCCGCAAGGGATTGACCAATCTCTGCCGCAACCTGAAGGCTTACGGCGTGACGGAGGACGGCGGTTTTGCCGAATACAGCCTGGTCAGGACCGATCACCTGCACGAAATCGGCGATCTCGACTTCAATCTTGCCGCCCTCGCCGAACCGCTCGCCTGCGTCTTGAATGGCCTTGGCAGCGCCGGCCTGCGGGCCGGCCCCACGGGAACGGAAACGGCGCTCGTCTTCGGCGCCGGACCGATCGGGCTGCTGCTCGCCCTTTCCCTGAAGGCCGAAGGCGTTTCGTCGGTGACGGTTGCCGATATCAACGAGGGCCGCCTGGCCTTTGCCGAACGGCTGGGACTGGAGACGGCCGTCTCCGGCTCCGAAGCGCTGGCCGGGCGCCGCCGCAGCTTCGATTTCGTTGCCGACGCAACCGGCATCGCCCGCGTCGTCGAAGGCATGATCGACTTCGCCGCCGATGGCGGCACGGTTCTCGTCTTCGGCGTCTGCGCGCCCGACCAGCGCATTTCCCTCGCGCCCTTCGAGATCTTCCGGCGCCAGATCCGCTTCGCCGGCTCCCACTCGCTGAACCGCAACATTCCTCAGGCGCTCGACATTCTAAGAAGGGATACCGGCGCAATGGCGCAGCTGGTGTCCCACCGGCTACCGCTTGGCGAGGTACTTCCCTTCATCACGAAAAAGTCCGCCGATCCGGCAACGATGAAGGTGCAGTTCTCCATAGACTAAAGCACGTCGCGATCTTTCAGATTCGCTCCCCGTGCTTTAGGTCTTTGTTTTTACGCGTGTCGTTATCGCAAAACCGCGCACACTTTTGCGCGACACGCTCTAGGTTCGGGTGATCGACAGGGCGGCTTTCCGTCCGGCGATGAGTCATCTAGAAACCGTCGGAGACGCCGCGTCAGGAGATCAGATGGTGGGAAAGACGATCAAAACCATGGAGGACTTTTCGGAGTTCGTCGGCCTGTCGCGTCCCACCGTCTCGAAATATTTCAGTGATCCGATGTCGGTGCGCCAGAAGACGCGGGAGACGATCGAGCAGGCCCTGAAGAAATCGGGGTTCCGTCCGAATATCTTCGCCGTCAATCTCAATCGGCGGCGCAGCAACATTCTCGGCGTCATCATCCCCAATTCCACCGACCCGTTCTATATGGCGCTCACCCGCCGCATCGAGATGATCGCCAACGAGACCGGCTTCCTCGCCTTCGTCCTGTCGTCGGACGGCAAGGCTGAAATGGAGGACCGGGCGATCAAGACGCTGAAATCGATGAATGTCGCAGGCGCGATCATCGCGCCGCTCGGCGTGGAATCCCACCACGCCACGCTCGACGAGCTCGGCCGCAGCGTACCGCTCATCTATGTCGATTCGCCGCTCGACGAGACATCCTCCTTCGTCGGCACGAACAATCGCCAGAGTTTCAGCCTGATCGTCGATTATCTCTGCCGCTCGGGCGAACCGCCCTGCTATTTCGGCATGCCGCATGTCAACACCAACGCCTTGACCCGCCAGACGGCCTATCTGGAAGCGATGGAGCAGTTCAAGATGGCGCCCAGCATCGTCGAGCTGACAGACAGCAAGAGCTGGGACTTCGAACGCTTCGGCTTCGAGGAGGCGACCCGCATCCTGACGTCCGGCCAGGGCTTTCCGACGCGCACTGTGCTCTGCGCCAACGACCGCGTCGCCTTCGGCGTCATCGCCGCCGCATTCCAGCTGGGCCTCAAGGTCGGCCATGGCGCCAATTACGACTTGCGAGTCGCGGGACATGACGATCACCCGCTGTCGCGATACGCCTGCCCTCCGATCACGACGGTGGCGCAGAATTATAACGAGATCGGCCGGCTTGCGATCGAAATGCTGCTCGCCAGGCTCGGCGAGGGCGAGGGGCCTGCCGCGACGCCGGCAGCCCGCATTCTTCTCAATGCCGAGCTGATGCTGCGGACCTCGGCGTGATATGGCGTCTCAGGCGCGGGGCAGTCCCGGCGGCCTTAAATGTTTCCTCAGCGCGGCAATCCTGAAGATGGCATTCGCGGCGCCATAACCGCGATAACCGCGCCGCTCGACGATTTCGAAGAACAGACCCTCGCCATAGGTTGGGCTGTAGAGCTGGAAATATTCGCCAGCCTCGTCGCGGTCATAGAGGATGTTGTTGGCCTTAAGGCAATCGGCGAATTCGGCGTCGAGGCCGAAGCGGGCTTCGAGATCGTCATAATAGTTCGGCGAGATCGAAAGCGAGACGAAGCCGTTTGCGGCAAGGGCGGCGGCGGTCGCGAAGATGTCGTCGGTCCTGAAGGCAAGATGCTGGATGCCGGAACCGAAGGTTTCGGCAATGAAGCGGCCGGCGAGCGTATTGCGGTTTTCCGCCCCGTTCATGGTGATGCGCAAGGACCCTTCCGCATTCTCCACCACCTGGCTGCGGACGATGCCGGAAGGATCGACGATATCGACCATCGGCGTCTTCTCCGCTTCGACGAGCGAGGTGTAGAACAGCAGCCAGGTCAGCAGTTCCTCATATTTCATCGTCTGCGCCATATGGTCGATCGATTGCAATCCGGCGGGCAGCGGCGCGGTTTCGTCTTCGATCGCATCGAATTCGATCTCCCAGATGCGGGCAAGCTCGCTCTTGCGATCGAGGAAATAGAGGACGCCGCCACCGACGCCGCGCACGGCCGGCATCTCGATCTCGCCGGCATCGAGCGATTGCTCGAAGCGTTCCGCGCCAAGCGCCACGGCGCGCTGCAACGCGGCCTTGGCATCGTCAACCATCAAGCCTGCAGCATAGGCCGAGGTGCCATGGACGGCGTAGGAGGCGCTGGCAAAGCCCTTCTGCTCCGTGTTGATCACGAGATTGATCGCACCCTGGCGGAAGACCGTCACGCGCTTGCTCTTGTGTCTGGCCGCCTTGCTAAAACCGAGGCTCTTGAACAGCGCCTCGAGCTCAGGCGCTTCGTCTTCATCCGCCGTGAACTCGACGAAGGCAATACCCTCGACAGCGGCGCGCGGCGGCATGGCCGGCACCGGCAACGCACTCTCCGGCTGCTGGCGCTTCACCTGGTCGTCGAGATAGATCAGCGAGCGGCGGCCATCGACGGCGATCGCGCTCGGCGAGCCGCCGCGAAACTGATCGTTGAAGATCTCAAGCGAGAGATAACCGTCATAGCCCGTCGCGGCGACGGCCTTCATGAAGTCGAGCACCGGCAGGTCGCCTTCCCCCGGCATGTTGCGGAAGTGCCGGCTCCAATAGAGCAGATCCATGTCGATCAGCGGCGCATCGGCAAGCTGGATGATGAAGATCTTCTCCTTCGGGATCGACCGGATCGAATTGACGTCGATCTTGCGCGACAGCGTATGAAAACTGTCGAGGATCAGGCCGATATTCGGATGATCGGCCCGCCGGACGATTTCCCAGGCATCGCGGTGATCGTGGATGTGGCGGCCCCAGGCAAGCGCCTCGTAGCCGACGCGCAGCCCGCGCTTGGCGGCCCGCTCGCCGAGTTCGTGAAAATCCGCCGCCGCCCGGTCGAGGCCGCCAAGCGCGGCCGGCGAGACGTTGGAGCAGACGAGCACGAGGTCGGTTCCCATCTCCTGCATGATGTCGAACTTGCGTTCCGCCCGGTCGAAGGTACGGCTGCGCAGCGGCTCCGGCATGCCTTCGAAATCGCGGAACGGCTGGAAGAGCGTGATCTCCATGCCGAGGTCGCGCACCATCCGGCCGACCTCCTTCGGGCTCTCGTCGAAGATCAGAAAATCGTTCTCGAAGATCTCCACCCCGTCGAAGCCGGCCTTGGCGATCGCCTCCAGCTTGTCTCGGAGGTCGCCGCTCAGCGAAACAGTCGCAATCGATGTCTTCATCGGCGTGATCCTTCCGGAGTTCAGGCGTTTACGTCGTCATCGTCTTGAAATGCGCGAGCATGCGGCCGGCATCGGGTTCCCTGCCGGTGATTAGGCGAAAGGCGCCGACCGCCTGGAAGACCGCCATGCCGCCGCCATCGAGCGTCCGGCAGCCGCGCTGCCTCGCCTGCCGCAGAAGCTCGGTCTCCAGGGGGAAGTAGACGATCTCTGCGACCCAATGGCGCGTTTCCAGGAGTTCCGGCGGAAGCGGTGTGCCGGGATATTTGGCCATGCCCGTCGGCGTCGCATGGATCAGGCCCGATGCGTCTTTCATCGCTGCTTCCCGGTTGCTTCCCGCAGCGATCGACGCGCCGGGAAAGAGCGCGGACATCGTTTCGGCCAGATCGACGGCGCGCTCGTGCTCGCGATCGAAGACCGTCAGCCGCTTAAGGCCGAGCGTCAGGATCGCATAGGCGGTCGCCACACCCGCGCCGCCGGCGCCAAGCTGCACGGCGGAAGAAAGGTCTGCCTGCGGCAGCCCGCGCCGGAAACTCTCGGCAAAACCCCACCAGTCGGTGTTGTGGCCGAAGCGCCGGCCGTCCTTCAGGACGACGGTGTTGACGGCGCCGAGTGCGCAGGCTTCGGGCGACAAGTCGTCGAGCAGGGGGATGACGAGCTGCTTGCAGGGATGCGTAATATTGAGACCGGCAAGTCCCCGCGCCTCGGCATCGCCGATCAGACGCGGAAGATCGGCCGGCGACGCGTTCAGCTTGATGAGATCGATCAGCTCATAATCGTAGTCCAGCCCCTGCGCCGCACCTTCTTCCATATGCATGGCAGGCGTCAGCGAGGCCTGGATGCCGGAGCCGATCAGCCCGGCCTTCAACGGTTTCAGGAGTGTCTCGGCCATGCGCCAGTTCCTGTCTTGCTCGTGATGGGAAAGGCCCGCGGGATCGCCCGCGGGCCCGATCTGCTTACTTGCCGCGAACCGTGTCGAGCTCCTTGAAGAGCTGCGTGACGGTCTCCGCACCGATCTGAGCCGCGAACTTGTCGACCAGCGGCTTGACGGCGTCGCGCAGCTTCTGCGTCTCTTCAGGGCTGAGTTCGGCGACTTCCATGCCTGTCTTCTTGATTTCCTCGATCGCCTTGGCGTCCAGCTCCCTGGAAACCTTGCGCTGATAGTCGCGGGCTTCCGTCGCGGCCGCCTCGAAGACCGCCTTTTCCTCGTCGTTCAGGCCGTCCCAGAACTTCTTGCTGATCAGCACGATCTGCGGATTGTACTGGTGACGGGTGATCGTCATGTACTTCTGCACTTCGAAGAACTTGGCGTTGATGATGTTGGCGGCCGGGTTTTCCTGGCCGTCGACCGTGCCGGTTTCGAGCGCGGTATAGAGTTCCGTATAGGGCAGCGGCACCGCATTGGCGCCGAGGCTGTTGAAGAGTTCGATCGGGATCGGCGACTGGATGGTGCGGATCTTCAGGCCCTTGATGTCCTCGAGCTTGGTGACAGCATGACGGTTGTTGGTGAGGTTGCGGAAACCGAGCTCCCAATAGGCGAGACCGACGAGGCCGGTATCGGGCAGGAGCTTCATCAGGCTGGTGCCGAACGCGCCGTCCATCACCTTGTCCGCCTCTTCGCCGCTGTTGAAGAGGAAGGGCAGGTCGACGGCGCCGAACTGCTTGACGTTGCTTGCGAGGATGCCGGCGTTGAGCACCGTCATCTCGATGACGCCGCCCTGCAGGGCCGACACCGTCTGAACGTCGCCGCCGAGTACGCCGCCCGGAAACAGCTTGACCTCGATCTTGCCGCCGCTCTTTTCCTTCACCAGCTCGGCGAACTTCTCCATGCCCATGACCTGGGGATGGCCCTTATTGTTGGCGGCGGCGAATTTGAGGCTGTGTTCGCGGATTTCGGCCATGGCAGGGCCGCTCGCCAAGAGGGCAATGGGCAGAGCTAGTCCCAGCGCCAGTTTCGTCAATCTATTCAGCATGTTTTCCTCCCAGGATAGAGCCGGCATCTCCCTCCGGCCGCGTTGAAATTCCATCACCGTCATCGGCGACATCAGTGTCCGAACCAGGCGACCGGAGCGGTCACCAGCGCAGGGAAAAGGACGAGCAGAAGCAGAACGATCAGCTCGGCGATCATGAAGGGAATGACGCCCTTCATCAGATCCTCCATCGACAGCTTCGAAACGCCGCAAATGACGTTGAGCACCGTGCCGACCGGCGGCGTTATCAGCCCGATCGAGTTGTTGATGATGAACAGCACGCCGAAATAAACCGGGTCGATGCCCGCCTGCTTGATGATCGGCATCAGCACCGGCGTCATCACCAGGATCGTCGGCGTCATGTCCATGGCGGTGCCGACGACGACGATGAGCACCATGATGGCAAGCAACAGCAGCGTCTGATTGTCCATCAGCGGCTCGACCAGGCCGGCAAGCTCGCCGGGCACATCGGCAACGGTAATCAGCCAGGCCGAGACGGCGGCGCAGGCAACCAGGAACATCACCACCGAGGTGATCTTCGCCGCCGCGACGAAGACCTCGAACAGCCGCGACGGCGGCAGTTCGCGATAGATCACCATCGACACGAAGAGCGAATAGACCGCTGCGACGACGCCGGCTTCGGTCGGCGTGAACACGCCGAATTTCAGGCCGACGATGATGATGACGGGAAGCATCAGCGCCCAGATGCTTTCGACGAAGGCCTTCATCCGCACGGCGCCGCTCTGTTTCGGCGGCAGGGCGAACTGTTCCTTGCGGGCGACGATCAGCCAGGTGACGCAGAGGGCGGCACCGATCAGCAGGCCGGGAAAGATGCCGGCAAGGAACAGCTTGGTGATCGAGACCCCGCCGATGACGCCATAGAGAATGAAGCCGATCGAGGGCGGGATGATCGGGCCGATGATCGAGGCCGAGGCGAGAAGGCCGCCGGCGCGAGCTGGATCATGTCCCGATTTCAGCATCATCGGAAAGAGCAGGGCGCCGAGGGCGGCCGCATCGGCGACGGCCGATCCCGAAAGGCTGGACAGTACGCAGGCCGCGAAGATCGCGACGAAGCCGAGGCCGCCCCTGATATGGCCGACCATGGCCATGGCGAGATTGACGATCCGGCGCGAAAGGCCGCCGGTGTTCATCACCTCGCCGGCGAGAAGGAAGAAGGGCACGGCCATCAGCGGAAAGCTGTCGGCGCCGTTCAGCACGTTCTGCGCGACGATCTGCGCATCGAACATGCCGAGATACATCATCAGCGCCACGCCTGTGATGATGAGAGCAAAGGCAATCGGCACGCCGAGCGCCATGGGGCCGAGAAGTGCGCCGAGGAAGATGGTGACGGTCATGGCGCGCTCCTCAATGCTTCGGCTTCAGCACGGGAAAGGCCGTGTGCGAGGGATCTTCGAGCGCGGCCTGTTCCTCGCTGTCACGCACGAGTGCGGCGGTCGTCACGTCGATGCGGCCGGTGGCGATCGCAAAGGCGTCCCAGAGAAGGATGAAAAAGGCGGGCACACCGAAGGCAAGGCCGGCGCCATAGAAGACACCCATCGAAATGCCGGTTGCCGGAGCCGAAACGTGCAGATTGATCAGCGTCTGGGTCCAACTGCCGCTGATCATCAGCCATGTGGCGGCGAGCATCATGCCGTAACCGAGGAGGACAGCGAGTTTGGCGACGGGCTTCGGCAGGCGCGTGATCAGGGAATCGACGCCGAGATGCGCGTGCTCGCGCATCGCGACGACGGCGCCGAGGAAGGTCAGCCATACGAAAAAGATGCGCGAGAGTTCTTCCGAAGAGGTGATGCCCTGGTTGAAGGCATAACGCAGCACGACATTGCCGAAAACCAGCACGACCATAGCTGCCAGCAGGAGCGCGATCGTCACCTTCAGCGCGAAGAAATAGAAATCGATGATACGGGTCATTCGCTCCTCCCAAGCGTGGCCTTGCTCTTACCGGCCGACCCTCGTCAGGCCCGCCGGAGCGCGTCATGACCGAGATATTGCCGTCGCGATCAATTCCTCCACTGTTCGCTTCTTCAAAATGTACTAACTAGTTCGTATGTCAAGCGGCATCTATTGAAACATGTCGCCAACGTGAATAAGACTGACGGACATCGGAAACAGAAACGCATGCTTCCACTGAAGCCGAAGATCGAAATTCGGAATATAAAACAATAGATTGGAAAGCGCGGTAACGAGGCTCATGGCGGAACGGGGAGAAAACGGCCGGAAGAACGATCCACAGCAGACGAAGGAGGACATTCTCCTCGTCGCGACCGAAGAATTCTCGACCCATGGGCTCGCCGGCGCCCGCGTCGACTCGATCGCCGAGAAGACGCGCACCTCGAAGCGGATGATCTATTATTATTTCGGCAGCAAGGAGGGGCTCTATCTTGCCGTGCTGGAACAGTCCTACCGCAAGATCCGCTCGCTGGAATCCGATCTGCATCTGTCCAACCTCGAGCCGGAAGAGGCGCTGCGGACGCTGATCTCGACGACCTTCGACCACGACGAGGCCAATCCCGATTTCGTCCGGCTCGTCAGCATCGAGAACATCCATCATGCCGCGCACATGCTTCGCTCGGAGGCGATCCGCGATCTCAACGTCTCCGTCATCGAAACCATCGCCGGCATATTAGAGCGCGGCTTCGATCAGGGCGTCTTCCGGCGCAAGGCCGACCCGATCGACATCCATATGATGATCAGCGCCTTCTGCTTCTTTCGCGTGTCGAACCGCTACACCTTCGGCACGATCTTCCGGCGCAATCTCTCGGACGGCGAAACCATCGAGCGCCATCGCGGAATGATCGCCGATGCCGTCGTCAGCTATCTGAAAAGCTGACGGGACAGGTCCTCGTCACCCGCGCTGGGATGACAAGGGGATCGCAATCTCGAATTCGGCGCCTGCACCTGTCGTCTGCCGAAGGTGGATCGTGCCGCCGTGGGAGCCTAGCATGGCGTGGACAATACCGAGGCCCATGCCGGTGCCGCCCTCTTCGCGGCGGGTCGAGAAGAACGGCTGAAAAATGCGGTCGCGGTTCGCTTGGGAAATGCCGCTGCCGTCGTCACGCACGAGAATGAAGGCGCTTCGGGCGTCGGCCGACACCATGAATTCGAGCAGTTTGGCGCCATGCCGAAAGGCGTTGTCGGCCAGATTGGCGAAGACGATGACGGCGGCTTCCTGGGGAAGCGCGATCGGTGTTTCCGTATCTCCCGTGCCTGAAATATCGAGCGCGGGAAAACGCTGGCGCAATGGGCCTATGATGCTTGCGACGCTGCTTCTGCCTTCGGCCATCGGCGTTTCCGCCTGTGCAAGCTCCCTCAGCCGCTGCAGCAAGGCGTCGAGCCGGACAGCGTCGGCGACGATATTGTCCAGAAAATGCAGGCGCTGGGCTTTCGTCATCGGCCTTTCCGCGTCATCGTCACGCAAGAGTTCCGCCGCGCCGCGAATGGCCGTCAGCGGCGATTTCAGTTCATGCGAGACATGCGCAGCAAAAGAGCGGACATATTCGGTGCGGTCGACCAGCTTTCCCGCGAGATCGAGGAAGCTCTGCGACAAGACGGCAATCTCCCGCGTCCCGTAGCTTTCCAGCGGACGGATCGCCGCCTTGCCGCCGCGGGCGATCTCTTCCGTCCGGGCGATCAAGGCATCAATGGGGCCGGTGATGGTGCGCGTCAGCACATAGGCGACGCCGAGCGTCAGGATAAGCACGACGACGAGGGCGATGATCTCCACCGGCTCCATCCGGTTCACGCTCGCCTCGGTGGCGCGAAACCAGATGACGATGAGAACAGGCAGCGCCATCACGGTCAAAAGCACGGCATAGACGATCAGCGCCAGCGGCGGCCGCCATTTCGCCCTGACTTTTAGCGCCGGCATCAGGCCTTCCTCCCGTCGCCGAGCTTGAAGCCGATGCCGTGAACGGTGGCGATGACCCCGGAGCCGCCGGCCGCTGCGAACTTCGACCTTATGTTGCGGATATGGCTATCGATCGTCCGATCCGAGACATAGGTACCGGCACCATAGGCCGCTTCCATCAATTGCTCGCGGCTGAAGACCATGCCGGGACGCGACAGCAATGCGTCCAGGATCGCGAATTCGAGCGCCGTCATGGCGACGGCACTCTCGCCGAACATCACCGTCCGGCCATGGCGGTCCAGGCTGATCTCGCCGGCGACGAGGGTGGAATGGCGTCGGTCGGAGCCTGCTTCATTGCCGCTGCGCTTCAGGATCGCCTTCACCCGCGCGACCAGTTCGCGCGGGCTGAACGGCTTGGTCACATAGTCGTCCCCGCCGATTTCGAGACCCAACACCCTATCGATCTCCTCGTCGCGCGCCGAAAGAAACAGGATCGGCAATCCCGATGTCTTGCGGATCTGGCGGCAGACTTCGAGGCCATCCATGCCGGGCATGCCGATATCGAGAATGATGAGGTCGATATTGCCGCGCCGGAAGGCCGCCATCGCTTCGGTGCCGCTGCGGGCGGCCGTCGATGCCAGGTCGGCGCGCTCGAGGGCAAAGCAGATCACATCGCGAATGTGCGGTTCGTCATCGACGACGAGAATGCGGGGCGCCATCACCGGTCCTGTATCGGTTTGTCGTGCCTGTTGTCACCGTTCTCGTCCGATCTTGCAATGGCCGCGGGAGCCAGGAGATGAGCCTGCAGCCGCGCCGCGCGAAAATTCCAGCTGCGCCAGCCGCGCGGGCGCCACTCGAAATCCCTGACGAGATAAAACCGAACTGACAGCGCGTCATTCCGCTGAGCGACCATATGGTCCGGCAGCTTGGAGAGATAGAGGTCGAGCGCCGGAATGACGGAGGGACCGAGCAAGGAGAGATAGGCAAGGTCGAGCGGTGGGCCTTCCTGGCTGATTTCGCGGCTGTGGGCGACATTGAAGCGCGCGATGAAGGCCGAAAAATCGATGAAGGCGCTGATATAGAGCACCGCAATCAGGGAAACGAGGTTGGCGGCGATCAGCCACTTGTTTGACCGGTTGAACAAAATGCGCAGCAGGATCAGGACAAGGCCGATGGCGACGAGGCCCATCCAGATGCCAGCGGCGACACGCAGTTCCGTCAACGAATAGACTTCGACGTAGAGCCCGAGCCGCAGCATCGACGACAGGCAGAGAAGGACGTTCTGGCCGATCCAGGCATGGACCAGGCCGCGGATAAGCGGACTACGGTCGCCGGGGCCGCCGCGCCGCATGGCAATGAGGACGAAACCGGCGGCAAGAAGCGCGGTCGCGATCAGGGGATAGGCGCCGCGATGCGCATATTCGGCATGGCTCATGTGAGCAGGCAAATCCGCGCCGCCCCAGAGATAGACGAGATCGAGAAGCGTCTGCACCGCAAAGACCGCATTGAACAAAGCGAGCGACCGCAAGAGCGAGGCGTGGCCGAGCGGCGCATTCCTGGCGGGCACGATCATGAACCCGCGATCAGGCTGCGGCCGGACGCCACGCCGATTCAGGCGCGGCCGCAGCATCGCCCAAACCACGATGGCGATCATCATCCAGAAGCCGATCCGCCACGGATCGAGGAACTGCAGCAGAAGGCCGAAATCGATGCTTCGCAGCGCGATCTCAATAAGCGGATTTGCGGTCGCAAAGAGAGACACGAAGACCGCGGCGAGAACGAGCGGCATGATCCAAAGGCCGATGCCTTGGCGAATGCCGGTGAAAGAGAACCGTCTGCCCGGCATTGCAAGATATTTCCTGATGCTCTCGGCAAGTCGCAAAGGAATGATGAGAGCGAAACGAACGAAGACCAGCGGCACGGCTGTGAGCCGGCGAGGCATGAGCCTGGCGCTGACGAGAGCAACCGACATCAAGGCGCCGAGGCAAAGGGCAACGCCGATGAGCGAGGGCGCCTCCAGCAGCGGGGCCGAAGCCAGGGCCGGAAAGCCAAGCAGAAGAGCTGCCTTCGAAGGCGATGGCGGCCTCCGGGCCGAAAGCAGAATGCCGATGCAGACGGCCAAAGCAAAGAGGAAAAGGTTTATCCCGGGCGCATAGCCAAAGATCAGAAAATCGGCAAGCGCCACCAGCCCAAGCAGCGCGGCGACCCGGACGCTGTCGCGCCTGATGGGCATTGGTTGTGTCAGGGTATCGGTTGTGTCCATTGCTGCTCCTCTCGCAGATGCCGCTTTTCGATCACGATGAGCGTGCTTCCCGATGGCCTCTCCGCAGAGGACCCTTCGGTCAGCCACCACCCGTCCTTGCGGAGGCGTTCCGGCACGGCGAGGGGCGTAATAAGGGGCGGGGTGTCGTTCTTGCTCATGCCGGCAAGATGCCCTGCCGGATTGCAGATTTTGTGCAGAGAGTGAGGAGCAATTCAGGAAATTACGCCGACCCAGGAGGCACGAGAGCTCGTCAGCTGGCAGCCGGTGACGATTCACGAATCCCGCGGAAGGCACTTGGCCTTGGCAGGTGAGGGGGCTGCACTTTTTTCGGCAATCGGGGTCGAGGCGATCAGCCTGGCGAACGCTGCCTGGGATCGCACCCCGGTTTTGCCGAAGCATCGGCTAGTATGCGTTTTCACCGTGTTGGCGGAAATTCCGAGGGCCTTGGCGATTTCAGGCAGATTCATCCCGCTGCCGATCAGCGCGGCCACCCTTGTCTCGGCTTCGGTCAGGCCGAAGATGCGTTGCAGCTGCTGCGCCTGCCGGCGGGCCTTCGCTTCCGGATCGACGATATGGATCAGCAGGCGTGCTCCGCTGTCGACAGCATCCCAGATGGACACCGCCGCCGGCGCAAGCGGCGTGATCATCACCAGATAAGGCGGCAAGCCCGACGGTCGGGAGATCGACAGCACCCCTTCGAAAGGCGTGTCTTCGCCATTGGCAATCAATAAAGCCTGGCGAATGGCGTTCGTCAGGCGGATGGAGCTTTCGGAGATGTGGGCTGCAAGCGAAGGCCTCTCGGATCGGCTGAGGAAGATGCCGTCGGCCCGTTTGAACAGCGCTTCGGCCGCCGCATTCGGGAGAAGAACCGCGCCTCGACCGTCAAGCAGCATGGCGGCATCGGCTATCGCATCGATCAGCCGTTGCGGCAGTTCGGGAGCGCAGGCGATCCGACTGACTTGAAAGGAAAGGTCGATTGCGCGCGTCATATGCGGGCTGAGCAGCTTCAGCCGCGCTGCCGCTTCCGCGGCGTGTTCGTCCTGCTGCCGGGACAGGAAAAGAGCGACACCGCCAATGCCGCCGCGCTCGTGCAGGCTGGCATGCGGCAGGAAGAGCTGATTGAAGATATCCTGAGGTTCGCAGATATCGGCATAAAAGGCGGAATGCCGGACGGCCTCGGCGTCGATCATCGTGTTGCCGATCGCGATCTCGCCGGGCTTTACCCTCTCGAACGCACGGGCATAGGGATTGCGGGTGTAATGCTGGAGATAGAGCTTGTTTAAATCGTCCCGCATGCGGCCGGGGATCAGGAAGCTGCCGCGGCCATCGGGCGCCTGATAAACGATGTTTCCGCCGGTGGCGCCGACATAGTCGGCGATTGAGCAGAGCGTATCCGACCATAGTTCGGAGCGGACCGCAGCCTGGTAGACGGCATCAATCACATCGACATGATCCATATCAGCGCTTCTCGTTTTCACGACGACGGTTCCGCCAATTGCGAGATCGCCACATTCGCTTGCTCTATAAATATCTAGGGGGAGGCAGGACGACGAGCATCACCCGATCAGGTGATTCGTCTGCCGGTCCAGGGAGACCGGCAGATCGAGATCAATGACGGAAGCGTGACATCTCGTCCAATCGAGATGAGTGAGGACTTTATCTGAATCGCGGCGCGCGCCTGGCATTGTGGAGCAGTTCGCAGGCCGTCGCGAATGGCCCGAAGAGCCGGAGCAACAGCGCTTGTTCTTCGGCATCTATCTGATGACGAGCGCAGAATTCGGTTACGGACCAGACTTTCGTCAGATCGTCCGTCTCGATTTGCTTGGGTTCGATGTGTTCGGTCAAGGGCGTGTCCTCCGAACATCGAGACTACGCCCACGCGGCTTTTATAAGAACTAGCTAAAAAGGGCTATATTGGTGCGCCGGGGCCTTGCGGCAAAGGTCGCCGACATACCAAAACGCCCGCCGGTTGCACGGCGGGCGTTGTCTCTCACCGATCTACTGCTGCGGATCAAACGCCGACGCCGTCGGGATGATAGTCCGTGCCGGTGATGTTGAGCGTCACCTTGGCAGTGTCCGTGTGGCCTTCGCCGTCGGAGATCTTGTAGTAGCGGAGAACTTCCGTGTAGGTCTGACCTGCATCGAGATCCTGCGTCAGCTCATAGGTGAAGGTGCCGTCCGACTTGACGTGGAACGTGCCGTAGGTGCCCTGAACGTCGGTAACCGCGCCGTTGTGGGCATCTACCTGCGTGCTCAGGAACTGACGCAGGAACATCTTGCCATTGTCGCCGGCAATATCGTTGTCGAGAACGTTGCCGCCGATCGGGCTGCCTTCGGTGAAGCTGTAGGTATCGTCGACAGCGATCGGCTTGACCTGGGTGACGCCCTGGATGTTCAGGGTGAACAGGCCGACGTCGGTGTGACCGCTGCCGTCGGAGATCTTGTAGGAGACCTTCTCCTGGTACGATTCGCCATTGGCGAAGCCGATCTTGGCAGCGTCGCTCAGAACGTAGGTGTAGCTGCCGTCAGGCTTGACGAAGAACGTGCCGTAGTCGCCCTGGATTTCGGTGATCTGACTGTTGCCGCCCTTGGCGCCAACGCTTGCGCCATCGAAGGCGCGCAGGAACAGGTGGCCGTTATCGGAAGAATCGTTGGAAAGCAGGTTTCCGGAAATAACGTCAGTTTCTAGAAATGTTGCACTATCATCAGTTGCGTGTATCGGCGAAGCCATTGCTCTCTCCTTAGATTAATTATCGGCGGGTCATTTTTGACCATAGCGAGCGGCTCCTTTAACAACTTATTAATTGTACAAGTCAATGGGGTATTTAACGCAAGGTTAACATTCGCCTCAAACGTGTGTTATTGCCATTTTATCGACCAATACGTTCTCGACATCAGTCAAATTTGAAGAAATTGCGAATAATTTATGCGCGGTAAACTTGAAGGAACCTCTACGGGGACTGTTGCCCCGGCGCTGTCTGCACGCCATTGCAATCCCCGGCACCTGCACCTACCTTAGAACCGACCCGATCGGACCGGACGCTGAGGCAGGGCCCGCGTTTAAACACATGTCCAAGGATCGGCGGCGCGTGCCGTTCCGGCGCGCAGGGGATGTTCCCAGCAACCATCAATGATCCCGGCGACAGCCGGCAAGGATTTCTTTTGAACCATACCAATACCGCGACCGCGACTGCGGTCGTCAACCCGCGTGGGGGCGAACTGGCCGTCCGCCCAATTTCCAGGATCTGGAAACCGTCTCCGTGCCTTCTCACCCGCCGCGAATTGCAGGCGCTCATCCTCGAGCAGCTCGGCTAACGGCGATCAGAACAGCAACGAAACAAGGAGAACTCGAATGCAGGTACTCGTCAGAGACAACAATGTCGATCAGGCCCTGAGAGCATTGAAGAAGAAAATGCAGCGCGAAGGCCTCTTCCGCGAAATGAAGGAACGGCGCGTCTACGAGAAGCCGTCTGAACGGCGCGTCCGGGAAAAAGCGCAGGCAATCAGCCGGCAGCGCAAGGCGGCACGCAAGAAGATGCAGCGCGAAGGCCTGCTTGCCGCGCGCAAGCGGACGGCCGCTCGCTAGCACTCATCCAGCCTTCGGCCGTTACCTGAAAGGATAGACAATGGACGAATTGAATAGCCTTACCGTTTCCGAAGAACGCCTCGAGGATTGCCGTGACGTCGTGGAGCCGGATCTGCAGGACCTGATTCAACGGGCTCTGAAATCGGGCTTCTCCCGGGAGGAGATCCTCATCGCCGTCAGCGAACTGGTGGCGGAGGAGTTCGCGATCGCCGTAGAAATCCCAAGCGTTCATTGAGGTGCGGGCGGCTGGCATGACAATGCAAGCAGATCTGTTCGGTGCGGGCGACCAGGCATTTCCCGAGGGGTTTCGATATTCTCCCGATATCGTTCCCCGGGATATCGAGCGTTCACTTCTCGAAGCAATCCCCGCCCTGCCATTCAAAGCCTTCGACTTTCACGGGTTCGAAGGCAAACGCAGGACGGTCTCCTTCGGCTGGAAATACGACTTCGACAGCCAGCGTGTGAGGAGAACCGAGGCGATGCCGCCGCTGCTGCTGCCCGTGCGCGAGGCAGCAGCACACTTCGCCGGAATCGAACCGGCTGCGCTCGAACAGGCTCTTGTGACGGAATACGGGCCTGGGGCTCCGATCGGCTGGCACAAGGACAAATTCGTCTTCGGCCGGGTCGTCGGCATCTCACTGCTTTCGCCTTGCACCTTCAGGCTGCGGCTGCGGGAGGGCGACAAATGGCAGCGGCGATCGCTCGTTCTCGAGCCTGGTTCGGCCTATGTCATGGCCGGCGCCGCAAGAACGCTCTGGGAGCACTCCATCCCGCCCGTCGACCGGCTGCGTTATTCCATCACCTTCCGGGAATTGGCCGCGTAAGGGGCGCTGGAACATCGGCTTGCGCAGATGGTTACCTCATCTGCCGAACAGATGGAGAAGACGATGGCCGAATACGACGATGCAACAAGGGTATGGGAATTGCTCGAAAAGATCGGGTTTTGCATGCTGACGACCCGCAGCGGCGACGATCTCAGAGCCCGCCCGATGTCCGCCTACACCGAGCAGATCGAGAACGCGATCTATTTCCTTACGGACGTCGGCAGTCATAAGGACGATGAGATCGCCCGCTGGCCAAATGTGTGCCTGGCCTTTGCCGACACTAAGGGACAGAAGTATGTTTCCGTGTCCGGCACGGCCGAAGTCCAGAACGACCGCGAGAAGATCAGGGAATTATGGGCAACGCCGGCAAAGGCGTGGTGGGAGAATCCCGACGACCCATCCATTCGCATCCTCAGGGTCACCCCGTCCTCTGCCGAATATTGGGACAGTCCGGGCACCATCATCAGCTACATCAAGATGGCCGCCGCAGCGGTCTCGAACAACAAGCCCGACATGGGCGACAATGCCGAGGTTAAGCTTTGAGGCCAAGCTGCACCGGCGAGTTGCTCGACGTCTTGACGAAATCGATGAAGGCGCGGAGCGGGGCGGGCACCAGGCGGCGGCCGGGATAATAGAGGAACGGGCCGGAGAAGCCCTGCCACCATGGTTCGAGGATCGGCTCGAGCGCGCCGCTTTCGAGATGCGGGCGCAGCCAGTCCTCGAAGACGCAGATGATCCCTATGCCCGATATTGCCGCATCGACGGAAAGATCGGTCGCCCCGCCGACCCTGACGATCAACGGTCCGGAAGGTTCGACCCGGACCACTTCGCCGTCCCGCTCGAATTCCCACGGCGTCGTCAGCGCGCCGCTGGCGAAGCGGCCCAGCAGGCAGGCGTGGCCGAGCAGCTCGCTCGGATGCTGCGGCCGGCCGTGGCGATCGAGATAATCGGGAGAGGCGGCGGTGGCGAACCGTTGCACGCGCGGTCCGATCGGCACTGCGATCATATCCTGCTCCAGCCGCTCGTCGTAACGGATGCCGGCATCGCAGCCGGCGGCGAGCACATCGACGAAGCTCTCTTCGGTGACCACCTCCAGCCGGATATCAGGGTAGGTGGCCAGAAACCGGGGAATGATGGCCGGCAGCACCAGCCGCGCCGCGCTGACCGGTACATTGAGACGCAGCGAACCGGCCGGCTTGTCGCGAAAACCGTTGACGACGTCGAGGGCAGACTCCACCTCCGTCAAGGCCGGGCCGAGCCGCTCCAGCAAACCCTTGCCCGCCTCGGTCGGAACGACGCTGCGCGTCGTGCGATTGAGCAGTCTGACCCCGAGCTCGGCCTCCAGGCGACGTACTGCTTCGCTGAGAAAGGAGGCGCTGCTGCCGCTAACGCGTGCGCCCTCGCGAAAACCGCCGGCCCGTGCTACTGCGAGAAAGGCATTCAGATCTCCGAGATCGACCTTCATTGTTCGCCACTCCGCACAACCCGTGCGGATTATGCCTCATTTTCATACGGCCGGACAATGCTTAACTTGATGTCATCTCATCAAAGGAGTTTGATCATGTCTATTATCGACCAGTCCGGAACGTTCCCTATCGGCGACCGCCGCGTCAGACGGCTCGGTTACGGCGCCATGCAGCTTGCAGGCCCCGGCGTATTCGGTCCGCCACGGGATCATGATGCAGCCCTGGCGGTGCTGCGCGAAGCCGTTGCATCAGGCGTCAACCACATCGACACCAGCGACTTCTACGGCCCGCATGTCACCAACCGGCTCATTCGTGAGGCGCTTCACCCTTATCGCGACGATCTCGTGATCGTCACCAAGATCGGCGCACGGCGCGGCGCGGATGGATCTTGGATCCCGGCTTTCTCATCTGAGGAACTGATCCAGGCCGTGCACGACAACCTCCGCAATCTCGGAGTCGATGTGCTCGACGTCGTCAATCTCAGGATCGCCTTCAACCTGCATCATCCTGCGGAAGGATCGATCGAAGCGCCCCTGACGGTGCTTGCCGATCTTCAGCGGCAGGGCCTCGTCCGTCACGTGGGCCTAAGCAACGCCACCGCGCGGCAGATCGCCGAAGGCCGGGGGATCACCGAGATCGTCTGCGTGCAGAACCAGTACAATCTGGCGCATCGGGCCGACGATGCCGTGATCGACGATCTCGCGCGCGAAGGCACGGCCTATGTCCCATTCTTTCCGCTCGGCGGTTTCACGCCGCTGCAGTCGTCCACGCTCTCCGGCGTCGCCGCGCACCTTGAGGCCACGCCCATGCAAGTCGCACTTGCCTGGCTGCTGCGCCGCGCGCCGAATATCCTGCTGATCCCCGGCACCTCGTCCGTCAGTCATCTCAGGGAAAATCTCGCCGCCGCCGGGCTTACGCTGCCCGATGACGCCGTCGAGGAACTGAACCATATGGCTGATATCGCCGGCTGAGGCTCCGTGCGATCCAGCCGTAGTGCGGCATTCCCACGTGGCGCAGCCGCGTCACGTGGGAATATTGTGTTCAGCCCGTTGCGGCCATGCTTCAATAACGTTCGGGCACCTGCATTTCAGGCGGAACCGGCGCCCTGTTGTAGTCGGCGTGGCGGATGCGGTCCGGCAGCTCGATTTCCGGCTTCGGAACATCCTCGTAAGGGATCTGCTCGAGGAGATGGGCGATGCAGTTCAGCCGCGCCCGCTTCTTGTCCACGGCCTGCACCACCCACCAGGGCGCTTCCTTGGTGTGTGTGCGTGCCAGCATTTCTTCCTTGGCCTTGGTATATTCTTCCCAGTGGACACGGCTTTCCATATCCATCGGCGAAAGCTTCCATTGCTTCAGCGGATCGTGAATGCGCATCTTGAAGCGGAATTCCTGCTCCTCGTCGGTGATCGAAAACCAGTATTTGATCAGCACGATGCCGGAGCGCACGAGCATCCGTTCGAATTCCGGCACGGAACGGAAGAATTCCTCGAGTTCGTCGGGCGTGCAGAACCCCATCACGCGCTCGACACCGGCGCGGTTATACCAGCTCCGGTCGAAGAGCACGATCTCGCCGGCGGTCGGAAGATGCGGGACATAGCGCTGGAAATACCATTGGTGGCGTTCGCGCTCGGTGGGCGCGGGCAGCGCGACCGTCCGGCAGACACGCGGATTGAGCCGTTGCGTCACGCGCTTGATCGCGCCGCCCTTGCCGGCGGAATCCCGTCCTTCGAACAGCACGACCACTTTCAGTTGCTTGTGCTGAACCCAATCCTGCAGCCGCACCAATTCGTGCTGCAGCCGAAAGAGTTCCCGGAAATAGATCTTCCGCTCGAGCGTCTGCTCGGCCGGTTCCGACATTCCCTCGGCGACCAGATCGTCCAGCCGGTCCTCCTCCATCTGCATTTCCAGCTCCTCATCGAAGCTGTCGGCGATTTCGGCCTTTATCCGGCTGAGCTGGTCCTGATGTGTTTGAGACATGGGTTTTTCCTTCCTGCTTTTGTTGACAGGAGCATGTCAGTGCGAAGCTTATATGACGGCCACTGATCGAAGCTGAAACGGTTACCCGCGCCCGTCGTTCCAAGCGCCTTAAAGCTGCCCTGTCCGCTTCAGCATCATGCATCTGCTTCATTGGACGGCCGGAACTGCGCAGGTGGTCACCCGGCCGCAAATTGCCGCCCTCTCCCACACCTGAAGTTCTTGCGGCCAAGAGGGAGATTTTAGTTGTCAGTAATATAATCGTCCGGCAACATTACTGACTGGCTGCTAGAATTGAGAAGTATTGCCACCAGCGCGTTGGGGAGACGGGCATGTGCGCAGAGCTTGTTGAACGTCGGCTGGCGGCTATTCTGGCTGCCGATGTGGTGGGCTACAGCCGGCTCCTCGAAGCCAATGAGGAGGAGACGCTCAACGCCCTTCGTCAGCATCGCCGGGAACTCTTCGATCCTGCTGTCGCAACCCATGGCGGACATATCATCAAGGTCATGGGCGATGGCTTCCTGGTCGAATTCGGCAGCGTGCTGAGCGCCGCGCGCTGCGCGGTCGAAATCCAGCGCGGCATGCTGGAGCGCAACATAGGGATTCCCGCGGACAGGCATTTTGCGTTCCGGATAGGCTTGAATCTCGGCGACATCGTCTTCGATGAGGACGATTTTCATGGCGACGGCATCAATGTGGCGGTCCGGCTGCAGGCTCTTGCAGCTCCCGGCGGCATTGCCTGTTCGGCGGCCGTGCGCCACGAAGTCGCAAACAAGCTCGGTCTCGATTTCGCAGACCAGGGCGCCATGACCGTCAAGAACATCTCCCGTCCGGTCCATGTCTATTTTGCCGATTGGGGCAATGCCGCCTCCGCTGAGCAGGTTCCGCTTACCGCAGGCGGGCACACGCGGGCACCCATCAGCAAGCCATCGGTCGCCATCCTGCCATTTGCCAATATCAGCAGCGATCCCGGGCAGGATTTTTTCAGTGACGGCATCACCGAAGATCTCATCACCGATCTGTCGAATGTCTCAGGCCTGTTCGTATTGAGCCGCAACACCGTCTTCACCTGGAAAGGCCGGAGCGAAAATCTGCAGCGCATCGCGGGCGAACTCGGCGTTGCCTATATCGTGGAGGGCAGCGTCCGCAAGGCGGGCAACCATGTCAGGATCAATGCCGAATTGATCGAAGCGGCCAATGACGGCCACGTCTGGGCCGCGCGTTACGACCGCGACCTCACCGACATCTTCGAAGTACAGGACGAGATCGCGAAGGCGATCGTCGAGCAGCTCAAGGTCAAGCTGCTGCCCGAGGAGAAGAAGGCAATCGAGCAGGCGCCGACGGGCAATGTCGAAGCCTATACGCACTTCCTCAGAGGGCGCGAATACTACCATATCGCCTCGCGCTCGAACCATCTCATGGCCAGGCAGAGCTTCGCCAGAGCCATCGAATTGGACCCAGGCTATGCCCGCGCCTATGCCGGTATCGCGGTCTGCGACGCGCGTCTGCGGTCCCAGTTCGGGGCGGAAATTTCGGTGGAGGAGATTCTCGCGAACACCGCGAGAGCGCTCGTCATCGACCCCAATCTGGCGGAAGCACATGCGGCCAAGGGGTTTGCATTGGCGGTCGCAGGCGATCGCGCTGAGGCGGTGTCTGCCTTCGTGCAGGCTTTGTCGCTCGATGCGAATTGCCACGAGGCCAACAGGTACTATGCCGAATTTTGCGTCACCGAAGGTCAGTTCGAACTCGCGGCGACGTATTTTCAGCGCGCAATGGAAATCAAGCCCGCCGATTATGGCGCGCCGATCATGCTCGTGAATGTCCTTCGCTCGCTCGGGCAAATAGACAAGGCCAGCAGCTATGCCCGGATCGCATTGAAAAGGGCGGAGGAAGAGCTGCGGCTGCATCCCGAGAATGCCAATGTTGCCTGCCTAGGAGCGACCGCGCTCGCCTTTCTCGGTCTCCGCGACATGGCGCTGGAATGGTTGGCCCGCTCTTTGGCGACGGATCCCAGCGACATCAACATCCAATACAATGCCGCCTGTACTTATGCCCTGCTTGGCGAAATCGACCGAGCGATAGACCTGCTCGAGGTCTGGATGCCGCAAGTCGGCATCGAAATGCGGCTGTGGTTCAAAAACGATTCCGATCTCGATCCCATTCGCAGTCACCCCCGCTATCTGAAATTGGTCGAGCTGTCTGAATAACGCCCGGCCCACCCGTCAGCTTCGCACCTAATGCTATTTCATTACTTGCTAATCTTCTTCGTGACGCCGAAGATCAACTTAAAATGGCATCATAAAAGTCTTGTGAGGGGGGATGCGGATGGGCACCCGGTTCAGACTTTTTGTACAGCCTCCATTCGAAGATGCTCGGTCCAGCCCCGAGGTCGTTGAAGTATCGTCTCCGGCTGGCAGCCTGGCCGCCGGTCCGGCCGACGATCGCATGTTTGTCGTGGAGCCGGTCGGCAAGACCGGTCCCTACGGCGTGAACCGCGGGCCGCTCGGAACGCCCTATATGTTTCTGCCGCCCTGGACCGGAAAAATTCTCGAGCCGGCCGCCCCCGACGAGCGCGGCAATTTCGACTATCTCCGGCCTTCGGTGCCCGGCTTTCAAGCCGCACACGTCTTCGGCTGCGTACGCTTCACTCTGGATGTATGGGAGCGCTATCTCGGCCAGCCGCTGACCTGGCATTTTCGCGATCATTACGATCGCTTGGAAATCTCCATTTTGCCGCGATGGAACAACGCTCAGTACGGCTATGGTTTCCTCGAAGTCGGCAGCCAGTTCGAGAGGGATGGACGCATCCTTCCCTTCAGTCTGGATTTCGACGTCATCGCTCATGAGGTGGGGCACGCGATCATCTTCAGCGTCCTCGGCGTGCCGCGTCCTGGAACCGAGTACCCGGAATATCTTGGTTTCCAGGAGGCTTTCTCCGATTGCGTGTCGCTGATCGCGGCCATGCATTTTCCATCCGTGATCGACAATGTTCTTGCGGAGACACGCGGCAACCTCCACCGCGCAAATCGCCTCTCACGCTTTTCGGAGTTCTCGCCGCATCGACAGATACGTTCGGCAAACAACAAAAGGACGATGCGCGAGTTCGCGCGCGGCTGGAAGGACGAGCATGAGCTCTCGCAGCCGCTCACCGGTGCGATATTCGATATACTCGTCGATATCTTTCATGAGAGCCTCGTGGCGCGCGGCCTGATCTCGCGGGCGGTTGAAGATCTCGCAGATATTGCCGAGTTCGATCCGGTCGCCGAGGCGTCCGTGCAGCATGCTTTTGACCGCGCTTTTGCACTGAATTCGGATGGATTTGTCGAAGCGCTGCTCGATGCACGGGACATTGCCGGCACATATCTGGCGGAAACCCTATGGGCTCTTGCCCCTGATTTTCTGGAGTATGGCGACGTTGCCGAAACGATGCTTGCCATCGATCGGCAGGAAAGCGGCGGCCAGTTCGCTGGCATTATCACCGGAAATTTCAAGCAACGGGCGATCGGCAAGCTACATGCCGGGGCGCACCTCAAGGGCGGCGAGCATCGCAGCCATGTTCACTCTGCGCGGATCCTGCTGCCGATGGATCATCTGGATCTTCCCAAGATGAGCTATCGCGAGAGAGTTCTGCTGTCGAGATCAGGCATCGGTCAATAATCAGCTAGATGGAGGCAGACGTGGCAGACAACGAAACCTTGCTCGGCATATCGGCGATACATCTATTCGGGCGCCCACTGAGTGATCTGATCCTGAGGGGCGGCCCCATCTATCAGAACCTGAGCGTGCCCATAGCGGGAAGAAACAATTTCCTGAGGGACCAGCTTGGTGCGGCCGACGCAGTTCTGGCGCGCATCTTCGCTTTCTCCTTCGAGGGGGCCTTCATCGAACTTGGCCGGCCGGCGATCTTCGTCGTGCACGGTCCCGGGGCCGATCCAAACGATCCACCTCCGAGGAACGTGGGTGGTGATATCGAATATGACCGATTGTACCGGTCTCCCGGTTCGAGTGCACGAACCGGCCTTGGATCCCAATTCGGCGCCCTCGCCAAGGACATGCGGGTCTGGATTTATGACAAGGGCGACGTTTCGATGAGGCTCGATGCCGAAGCGGGAACCTTTGAGCAAATCCTGCTGTCGGTCGAGGTTTCTGCCGATCCCCGAGGGATGACGAGCGGCGCAATGTCCAGATCGGGCGGCGCTCTGTCCCGCTCCGGCGGCGTGATGTCACGATCGGGCGGGTTCATTCCTCGCAGATCGAGCGACAACGACTAATCCAATATGAAGACGCACCAGGGAGGACAATATGCCTACCGTAACTCCCAAAGTTACAATCGATCGCTTCGAGCCCGAGGTTGTGGTTGCTCCATTACTGGTTCGAACGCCATTTAAGATCATCGGCACTGGCCTTAGCAATGAGATATATGTGTATATATCTACTCAACCAAACGGCAGTGACGATATTTCAAATCCAACTGCCAGCGCGAAGGAAGAGGATCACAAAATAAAAATCTCTAAAGATCCTTCCGCCTCGAGCACAGATAAAGTGCTGTCACTAATTGTTAAGCCGGAGCTTGATGCAGGCCCTTTCACCGAGGAAACGGTTTTTTTTATCGCTGTAAAACTGGGTGATGTTAAAGGGAGTTTTCAAGACGCATTGAAACCATTCAAGCTTGTCTGACTTTCGACATCACCTTCTCAGTGCGGGGTGAGGCTTGCCGACTTGGTAGCGTCGTCAGGCGCTTTCTGGCACCTGAGGCAATACATGGATTACACGGCGCGGCGCGCGGGAGCAGTCGCCTGCGACCGGGGCGACTTTACCGTCGGAATGCCTGCGCAGACGCTGCTCCAAAGATCGGTCTGGACACTATTATGGACACGTGTTCTATGAAGTGGACAGACTCGACGGGAGCGCAGCATGCATCTTTCCATGTGGACTTACCCCTGGGACATTCAGGACCAGGGGCTTGAGGCGATTGCAGGCGAGCTCCGCGACCGGGCCGGGCTCAACACCGTCAGCATGGCGACGTCCTACCATGCCGGCCGCTTCCTGCAGCCGCGGAGCCCGAAGCAGAAGGCCTATTTCCCTGAGGACGGGACGGTCTACTTCCGGCCGGACGAAAGCCTCTGGCAGGATAAGGTGATCCGGCCGCTGATGGCCGGCAATGTCGGCGAGCGCGGCGACATGCTGGAGGCGCTCGTCAAGGGACGTGAGAAGACAGGCCTCAAGGTTTCCTGCTGGACCGTCTGCCTTCACAATAGCCGCCTCGGCATGCTGCATCCCGATCATGTGACGCGCAACGCCTTCGGCAATGCCAATTATTACAATCTCTGTCCCTCCAGCCCGGCGGCGAGGGACTATGTCGTCACCCTTGTTCGCGACATTACGACGAACTACCGGCCCGATATGGTGGAGCTGGAGAGCCCGAACTTCATGGGCTTCGCGCACGAATATCATCACGAGAAAGACGGCGTCGGCCTGAATGCCGAAGACGACTTCCTGTTGTCGCTGTGTTTCTGCGACCATTGCACGGCGCGCGCCGGAAAGGCGGGGGTGCCGGTCGAGGGCGCGCGCCGAACGGTCGCGCACTTCATCGCGGAGTTTTGCGAGCGAGCCATCCCTGAACGGCAGTTCCCGGATTTCCCGGCCGCCGGCATCGATGCCTTCCGCGATCATCCCGATCTGCATGCCTTTCTCGCGTGGCGCAGCGAGCCGGTGACCAGCCTGATCGGCGAGATCAAGGCAGCGGCCGATCCGGCGAGCCGCATCGTGCTCATCGACCTCAAGGATGGCTGGCTCGGCGGCGTCGATCTCGCAGCCGCCGGCAAGCTCTGCGACGGGGTGATCCTCTGCTGCTACGAAATGCAGCCGGATGCCGTCGGCGATGTCATCCGCACCGGCCGGGCGGCGATCGGTCCGGAAAAGTTCCTCGGGGTCGGGCTTCGCGTCTTCTATCCCGAGGTCGGCGGACCGACGATCCTTGCGGCACGCGCCAAGGCGGCCGTCGATGCCGGCGCCGATGGCGTGAACTTCTACAATTACGGGCTCATCCCGGCAAAGCGGCTGGACTGGGTCAGGGCGGCCGTCGACGCGATCGGCTAAGCCGCGATGGGTTCGGCAACCTGGATCAGGCAGTCGCCGGCCTGGCTGTCGCAATGCAGCCTGTGGGAGATGACGATACCGCCCTCTGCGAAGCGCAATTCCTCCTCGGGCTGCTCTGGCCGTTCCAGGTCGTGATACCACCCGGCGAGATCGCTGCCGGAAACGGTCGCGCCAAGTGCAGCGGCCGGCTCGAACCAGCCTCTGCGGTTGGCATAGATGCCCTGGCTGTGGCGGGACAGTGAAAGCAACTGCAACGGTCCCGGTTCGGAGAGCGGCACGCGCGACAGGACCGGACGCCCGACGATGCCGAGCGCCTGGAGCAGCCGGTCGATGGCCGCCGCCGTGAACGCCATCGTCTCTGATGTCACCGTGCCGCCGCCGCCGAATTCGCCGGAAAGGCCGATGGTTCCGGACCGCGCAGCAGCCCCCATGGAGGTCGGCGCCGCCGCCCCGTTGTCGGCGATGAAGGCATGTGACGCACCGAGCGCGCGCAGCAGCGAGAGGGACCACTCGAAGCGCGCGGCATCGGCCTGCCGCTCGATCAGCGTGCAGGGCAGGTGGGCCATCGACGTGCCGCCGGAGTGCAGGTCGAACGTGACATCGTGCCGGGGAAAAAGTTCGTGCTCGAGGAAATGCGCTAGGCGCGCCGTCGGTGAGCCCACGGGATCGCCCGGAAAGGCGCGATTGAGGTTGCCGCCGTCAAAGGGCGAGCAGCGCCTGGCCGCCATCACCGCCGGCAGGTTCGCCATCGGCAGGATGGTGACGGCGCCGCGGATTTCATTGACATCAAGCAGGCGCATCAGCCGGGCGAGTTGCAGCTCGCCCTCATATTCGTCGCCATGATTGCCCGCCATCAGCAGCAGCGACGGCCCTTCGCCATTTTTCAGGCGAAGGATCGGAATGCGGATCTGATAATAGGGTGAACGGTCGATCGAATAGGGAATGGCGAGGTGGCCGGCCTGCCGGCCCTCGCGCGAAAAATCGATCGGATTGACGAGGCCGCTGTGCATGATGTCTCCAATGCGGGCTGTCAGAGTGCCGCGACCGCCGTCATTTCGACGCGCAGATCAGGATCGGCGAGACGAGCTTCGGTGCAGGCGCGAGCCGGCGGGTTTTCGATATCGATCCAGCTGTCGTAAACGCCGTTCATCGCCTCGAAATCGGTGATGGCAGGCAGAAAGACGTTGACGGCGAGGAGGCGGGAACGGTCGGTGCCGGCTTGCTGCAAAAGCGCGTCGATCTTGCCGAGCACGTCGCGGGTCTGCTCCTCGATATCAGCCTTTCGATTTTCCGCCACTTGGCCGGCGATATAGACGAGCCCGCCATAGCTGACGGCCTGGCTCATGCGCGAGCCTTTCTGGTAACGCTGGATCATGCAGGTTTTCCTTTTCTTGCTTTTGGAGGGAGGGTTCAGCCGAAGCTGGTGAGATAGGCCGCCGTCACCGAATGATCGGGGTCGAGGCCGTAGAGGATGGCATGCCGGTCGAGACAGGTGCAGGGATGCGAAATGCCGAACTCGATGACGTCGCCGACCGAGACGTCGCTGCCCTCGGCAAGCGCGATAAATGCGTGCTGATCGTTGAGGCGAAACACCTCTGCGCTATCGAGACCGGCGAGACGAACGCCATTGCGATAAAGCGCCAAGGGCCGCGGCAGGCCCTGGTCCATCGCCACATCGCGCAGGCCCATGCCCGCAATCGCCAGCCCTGGCTCCGGCCGGGAGAGGACCTCGGCCCAGAGCCTGAGCGCCGGGCGGAACCCGGCTGCGGCGGACACCGTCTTGCCGCCGATCTGCAAACCGCCGCGCGCATCGAGGCCGGCAAGTCCGCGCTCGTAGATGCCGTGATCGTGGAAGAAGATCGCGCCGCTGCGCAGCACGAGCCGGCAGGCAGGATCGGCCGCGACCACGGCTGAAAGCCGCGCGACTACGATATCGAAAAACACCGAGCCGCCTGATGTGACGAGGAGGGGCCGTTCATTGCCAATGCGGGCGCGCACCTTGGGCAGGAAACCTGATGTCATCGCCATCAGCGCGTCGATGTGCAGCCCCGTCTCTTCCGGATCGGCCGTGGCGGCCGCGCCCTCATAGGCGGCGATGCCGGTCAGGCGGAAGGCCGGCGTCTCTGCGGCAAGGATCGCATCCAGAATGGCCGCTGCGGCTTCCACGCTGCGCAGACCGGCGCGGCCGGCGCCGAATTCCACCAGCAGGCCGAGAGGCGGCAGGTTTTCGCGTTCCTGCCATGCCGACCGGAGAGCTTCGACGAGCGCCGTCGAATCTACGAAAACATGCAGTTCCGCATCGGGATAATGGCCGACAAGCGCCGCAAGCCGGCGGGCGGCGGCAACCCCGCCGATCTCGTTGGCAAGGATCAGCCGGCGCTGTCCCGCCTTGAGCATGACGGCGGCCTGGCGGATATCGGCAACCGTCGTGCCCCAGGCGCCGGCCGCCAGCAGCGCGTCCGCCAGCGCCGTCGACATCGGCGTCTTGGCATGCGGGGCGATTTCGACGCCATGGCTTTTCACATAGGCCATCATCAGCTCGACATTGCCTGCGAAGGCTTGCCGGTCGAGCGAGATCAGCGGTAGAGCCATCCTGCTGTCATAGGGCTTCCATCCTTGCATTCCCACGGCCTCGAGCGGCAGCGGCGGATGGCCCGGCGGAAAACCGCGCACCCGTTCGTCGATCAATCCCTTTTCCCCAGCATGAAGGTCAGACATGGCGGCCTCTCAGATCCTCGACCGCGTCTGTAATGGCGAGGCGATAGGTGTCGTTGGCGGTGGCAAAGAAGAGCGCTCGCTGCTCGTCGTAAGAGAGCTCAGCGGCGACGATGCGAAAAACCTGATAGATCTCGTCGAAGGAGGCGTGCAGGCCGGCGACCGGAAAATCGCTCGCGAACATGGCGCGCGCCGGGCCGAAACAATCGAGGCAATGGTCGATCACCGGCCGCAGGCTTTCGAGCGTCCAGTCGTTGTCATAGGCGACAAGGTCGGAAATCTTCAGCCGAACATTCGGCTCGCCGCCGAGCGCCCGCAGGCCGCGGCGCCAGAGGGCCATGCCGTCCTCGGTGCGATCGGCGGGGCTGCCGCCGTGATTGAGCACGAAAAGCGTTTGCGGAAAGGCGCGAACGAGGTCGAGCGCCTCGTCCATCTGCCAGGGATAGAGCATCAGGTCGAAGACCAGCCCGAGCCGAGCCACCTCGGCGAGGCCCGCCCGCCAGGCAGGATCGCCCATCCGGCCGGCGCGCGCCGCGAAGCTCTTCGCCGGCTCCGGGTGCCAGCTGACGACGTCGCGGATACCGACGACGTTGGGATTTTCTGCTTCCGCCGCCAGCAGGCGTATGGCGTCCGGTCCGTCGAGAGGAGCGCGCGCGATATACCGGCGCGCCACGCCGGACGTGCGGTCGAGGCCATCCAGCCAGCGGCTCTCTTCCAGCAGGTGCGCATCGGACCAGCCGGCCTCCACATGCACGGTCGCAACCACATTCTGGCGCGCGGCATCGGCACGATAGTCGTCGACGCCGTAGTCGCGCAGGATCGGCGCCAAGCTTCCGAACACCATCTCCTCACCTGAAGCCCGTGCTTTCTGAAGCCAGGGATGGCGCTGCAGGCTGAGGTCCCAGAGATGGTGATGCGGGTCGATCACCGGCCCGTCATAGCGCTCCGTCATCTTCGCGCCTCGCGGCCGGATACGAGCAGGAGCGCAAGGATCAGCGTGCCGAACATGATCGACCGCCAGCCGGGCGAAGCGTTGACGACGGTGATCAGCGCCGTCGTCGTCACGAGCAGGATCGCCCCCGGGATGGTTCCGGCATAGGTGCCGCGGCCGCCGAGGATGGAGGTGCCGCCGAGCACGACGGCGGCAATCGACGTCAGCAGATAAGGGTCGCCGATGCCGACATAACCTTGCCGGTTCATCCCCAGCACGAGAATGCCGGTAAGCCCGGCAAAAAAGCCGGACAGCGTATGGACGATCAGCGTGTTGCGCGTGACGCTGACGCCGGAAAGCCGGGCGGCGAGCGGGTTCGCGCCAAGCGCCAGGAAGCGCGCGCCGATCGGCATGCGGTGGATGAGCAGCAGGACGACGGCCGAGACGACGAGCCAGAGGATGATGCCGGCCGGGATGCCGAGCGGCCGCGACTGTCCGAGCAGAATGACCGCCGGATTGCTGACGGTGACCGCGCTGCCGCCGGCGACGATGACGAGCAGGCCCTGCAGGAAGGTCGCCATGGCGAGCGTCATGATGATCGGCGGGACGCGGAGATAGGCGGCCCCCGCACCGTTCAGGAACCCGATGCCGGTGGCGATGGCAAGGGCCGCCGCAATGCCGGTGAGGCCGGTCGGGTCCCATGCGGGCGAAATCAGCGGCAGCAGGATCGCGGTGACGGTTATGACCGCACCGACGGAAAGGTCGATGCCACCCATCAGGATGACGAGCGTCTGGCCGGCAGCGACGATGCCGATGACCGCGGCGAGTTCCAGCAGGTAGCGCAGGTGGCCGTAAGCGCCGAAACCGCGCAGCGTGAAGCTTGCGACGATCCAGACGAGCGCGACCAGAAGGAAGGTCAGAAGCGGCGGATTGCGGAACGCGGATCTGACGATGTTCATCGCCTTGCCCTCCACTGTGCGAGAAGTTCCGGAACGGCGACCGCGCCGACGATGATCAACCCTTGCGCGACATATTGCGCAACCGGCGGGAAGCCCAGGAAGAACATGACGTTGATCATGACCGAAAGCAGCAGGCTGCCGCAGATCGCGCCGCGCATCGTGCCCTTGCCGCCGAGAAAGCCGACACCGCCGAGCACGGCGGCGGCGATCGAGTTCAGCGTGAAAGGCGTGCCGATCACAGGATCGCCCGAGCCGGTCTGCGCGGCGACGAAGAGACCGGTCAGCGCCGCGAGAAGGCCGGAGAGCGCGAAGGCTGCGACCTTCACCCGCTCGACCGGCACACCGGAGCGGAACGCGCCGACCGGATTGTCGCCGGCCGCATAGATGCCGAGGCCGAGCGGCGTGGCGAGAAAGGCTTTCCAGAGCGCCAGGATCACGACAAGCAGCAGAAAGGCGACGGGCGTGTGGCCGGCGAGCGTGGTCGACAGCCAATCGGGAATGGCCCCGCCCGGTCGCGGCAGCAGGATGAGTGCGACGCCGCTGATGATGAAGGAGCCGGCCAGCGTGACGATGATCGCCGGCAATCTCAGATGCGTGACGATGACGCCGATAATGGCACCGATCGCAAGACCGGCGGCAGCGACCGCCAGAACGCCTCCGGGCACGCCGAGCGCCCCTTCCATCGTCGTCGCGGCGATCACTGCGCCGAGACTGACGAGCGGACCGATCGCCAGCGTGATGCCGCCGTTCAGCATCAGCAGCGCCTGCGCCATGGTCACGAGCGCGAGCGGAAACCAGTTCTGCGTGAACTTGGAAAATCCGCCGATCGAAAGAATGCCGGGAAAGAGAACGGCATAGAGGATAAGAAAAGCCGCGACGACGAGGTAGAGGCCGCCGAGGCCGCGGTTGCGGCGAAGCTGGATCGAGCCGTAGAGCCGGCCGGAAGACGAAATCGTGCTCATGCCGCCTCTCCCTGTGTCGCGGTCGCAATGCCCATGGCCGCGCCGACGATCGCCCCTTCGCTGATTGAGTCACCCGACAGCGTCGCGGCAACGCGCCCTTCGCGCAGAACCACGACGCGGTCGCAGAGATGGACGAGTTCCGGCGTGTCGGAACTGGCGAGAATGACGAGCCGCCCCTCGGCGGCGAAGGCGCGCAGCATGAGGTAGATTTCCCGCTTGGTCTCGATGTCGACGCCGCGCGTCGGATCGTTGAGGAGCAGAACGGAGGGATCGAGCGGCAGCCATTTGGCGAGCGCCACCTTCTGCTGGTTGCCGCCGGAAAGCGCCTGCACCGGGCGGGCCGTATCGCCCTTGATCGTCAGGCGGCGCGCGAGATCGGCGACCAGGCCGGTTTCCGCCGGCCGGTCACGCAAACCCTTGCGGGCGAGCCGCCCGAGCGAGGGCAGGATCAGATTGGAGGCGATGGAATGCGGCAGCACCAGCCCTTCGTGCTTGCGGTCGGCCGGGACATAGACGATGCCCGCCGCATTCGCTTCGCCGACATGGGCGGGCAGGCCGGGCTTGCCTGATATCTCCGCTTGGGCGGCGGAGGCAGGGATCGCGCCGTAAAGGCCGAGCAGCAGGTCTTCCTGCCCTTGTCCCACAAGTCCGCCGATGCCGACGATCTCGCCGGCGCGGGCGGAAAAACCGATCTGGCGCACCATGCCGGCGGAGAAATCCTCGACGCTGATGCGCGTCGCCCCGGGCTTGGCGGCGACACGCGGCGGAAACAGATCGCCGGTCTCGCGGCCGACCATGAGGCGCACCAGCCCTTCGCCATCGATGCCGAAGAGCGACTGATCCGCCGTGACACCGCCATCCTTCAGCACCGTGACACGCGAGCAAAGCGCCTGCACTTCATTCAGGCGGTGGGAAATATAGAGAAGCGCGGTACCGCGGTCCCTCAGCGTACCGATCAGGCCGGCAAGAATACCGGCCTCATGCGCGGAGAGGGACGAGGTCGGCTCGTCCAGAATGAGCACGCGCGGCTTGCGGAACAGCGCCTTGGCGATCTCCACCATCTGGCGGCGGCCGAGCGCGAGATCGGCGACCGGCATGTCGAGCGGCTCGGTGAGCCCCACCATGTCGCAGACCTCCCGCACGCCACGATGCAGCGCTTTGTAATCGATCAGGCCGAACCGGCGCGGAAAGGCGCCGAGCCCGATGTTTTCGGCAATCGACAGGCTGGCCGTCAGGCTCAGTTCCTGCTGAACCACCGCGATGCCGGCCGCGCGCGCCGCCGCCGGGCTGAAGCGCCCGGCGGGCTTGCCATCGACGAAAATGGATCCGCTGTCCGGCTGGAGGGCGCCGGACAGCAGGTTGATCAGCGTCGATTTGCCGGCGCCGTTCTCGCCGAGCAGGGCGTGAACCCTGCCCGGCAGAAGGGCGATGTCGACGCCCTTCAGAACGGGATTGCCGAAAAATCCCTTGAACACCTGCCGGGCTTCCAGCAGGGGCTTTTGTTCCGTCATGACGGCAGCCCTCAATCCGGATTACTTGGTGGCAAGCAGCTTGTCGAAGAGCGCCTTGTCGTAATCCGAGTAGATATAGCCGTCGGCCGGGAACTTGTCGGCGCGGGCGAGATAGCTGCCGATGGTGCTGTCGTCGATGACGGGCAACGGCACCTTGACGAAGGCGGGGACATCCTTGCCCTGCAGCGCCTGCACGGCGGTATAGACGGAAAGCGCGCCCAGCCAGTTGGGCTGCATGGTCGCCCAGCCCTTCAGGCCCTTCTCTTTCCACAGCTCCAGGAACTGCCGGGCATTTTCGCCCGTCGTCGGCACCTGATCGCGGCCCTGGCGCTCGAAGGCGAGAACGGAGCCGGCCGACAGCGCGCCGCCGAGCGACAGCACGCCATCGATTTCGGGATTGGCGAAGAGCAGGCTGGTCATCGCCTCCTGTGCCGGCGCGACGTTATATTCCGTGTTCGTCTCGGTGATGACCTGCAGGCCCGGATTGGCGTCGAGCACCGGCTGTGCGCCCTTGCGGCGATCATCGCTGACCGAGATGCCGGCCGGGCCGTTCATGATGATGATCTTGCCCTTGCCGCCGAGCTGGCTGACCATCCACTTCGCGGCGGTCGCGCCCCATTCGTTGGAATCGGTGTTGATCTTCGCCGTCACCTTGTCGGTATTGACGAGGCTGTCGAAGTTCACGACCGCGATGCCCTTGTCGCAGGCATCTGAAATGACGCGGTCGAGCGCGTTGGAGGAGCCGGCGATGACGACGATGGCGTCGACATTGGCGTCGATCATCGACTGGATATGCTGGATCTGCGTCTGGGCGTTGCCCTGCGCGTCGGTGATCATCAGGTCCTTCACCAGGCCGGCCTTCTTCAGCTCCTCCACCTCGGCGGTGATGGTGCCTTCGGTCTGCTTCATCCAGGTCGGCACCGAATAAATGTTGGCCCAGCCGATCGTGTAGGGCGCTTTCCTGTCACCCTTGATGCAATTGGCGGCGGCCGATGCCGTGCCGGCCGAAAAGGCGAGCAGGGCCGCAGCGGCGGCAGCGCCCGCCAGAAGGCGGCGGCGTAACGAGGCGGAAATGCTGTTTTCAAGATTCTTCATGTCGATCCCCTTTTTTCTATGCGGCAGCGCTGACGGCTTGCCATCTCGCAATTGTCCAATATAATGTACATATGATCTAAATACCGGACGCGCTGATCTTATGCCGATTTTTCCGCCTCGCAAGAGGGGTGAAAAAATTTCGTTCGCCGGGAAGACAGGATCGGTTGACAGATGCGGCAGAGGGTTTGAAAAGCTTGGCCGGACAGGAACAGGGCCCAACAGGAACGGGATTGACAGCAATGGACGCAATTCAGGACGAAGCAGTCGGCAAGCGCGCCCGCGGGCTCGACCGCGCCTTCGAGATCCTCGATTTCCTGCGCCAGAAGCGGCAGGCCCTGAAGCCGAATGAAATTGCCGCGCAGATCGGTGCGCCGCGTTCGTCGGTCTATGAGCTCGTCAACCTGCTCTTGAGCAACGGCATTCTCGAATTCACCGGCGGCGAGGGCCGCGTCTATCTGGGCCGCAAGCTCTATTTCCTCGGCGCCGCCTACGAGAACCACTTCGATTTCACCCGCGAATGCGAAGCGGCGCTGGAACAGCTTGCCGACGAGACGCGGGAGACCGCGCAGTTCTGCATGCTCGACGGGAACAAATATACTGTCGTGCGCATGCGCGAGGGCGCGCGGCCGTTCCGCATTTCGACGGATATCGGCCAGTCGGTGCCGATTCCGTGGACGGCGTCGGGCCGTCTGCTCGTCGCGCATCTGTCGGATGAGGAAATCCTGAACTTCATTCCGCCGCAGGATTTCCGCCTGCCGAGCGGCGAATGGCTCGACCCGCAGACCTTCATCGCCGAGGTGCGTCAGGCCGAGCGCGAAGGTCTCTTCACCTTCAACAGTATCGTCGACAGCTTCACGCACTGTTTTGCCGTACCGGTCAGGGACGAGGAAGGCCATGCCGCCGCCACGCTCTGCCTCGTCACCCCCCGCGACGACGGCATCGCCAACCGCGACCGCTACCTTGACTGCCTGAAGAAAGCCGCCGCGGGTCTCGACCATGCGCCGGCGCGGCCGAAGCGTGGCTGATCCACCGAGCAGAGTTCGGTATCGGCATTCTGATGGTACCGACATTCACGCTTAGGCCGGCATTCAGCTGCATGCCCTGTTAAACCCGTATCACCTCCGCCCGGCGCTTTGCCGGACTTGCGGCTGCTTGTCCTAGCCGGAATACCTGCCGCAGGACGATATATCTCCTGATGCCTCCCCGGCCGTTGATTTCCGGTTTCGCGCCAATCCCGAAAATCTATTCACTCTTCCTCCCAAACTACGGAATGAAGTTTCTCTATAAATTTTATGGAGAACGTATCTTAACTTTCCGACAGCCGATAACTGCACCTTGGCCTTGGGCAAGGCCGGGCTCTCGGCGGCAAACGGAGAGGACGCGAAATGACACGGAAAATCAGGCTTGGGGCATTTCTGCCCGGTGGCGGACAGCATGTTGCATCCTGGCGGCATCACGACCAGCCGGTCGATGGCGCGACCAGTTTCGCGTTCCACAAGCAGCTCGCTTTGACGGCCGAGCGCGGGCTCTTCGACGCCTATTTCCTGGCCGACGGCCTGGCTGTCGGTTTCGGCGGAGCGCGCGAAGGCGGCAATGCCCGGGTGGCCGGCTTCGAACCGGTGACACTGTTTTCCGCGCTGGCGCCTCTGACAACCCATCTCGGCTTTATCGCCACGTCCTCGACCACTTATGAGGAGCCCTACACCACCGCCCGCAAGTTCGCCTCGCTGGATCTGATCTCCCAAGGCCGCGCCGGCTGGAACGTCGTGACCACGACGGGCGACCTCACCGCGCAAAACTTCAACCGCGAAACGCAGCTGCCGCATGCCGAGCGTTATCGCCGCGCCGCCGAGCATGTCGACGTCGTCCGCAAACTCTGGGAGAGCTTCGAGGACGACGCGTTCATCCGCGACAAGGAGAGCGGCGTCTTCTTCGACCCGGCGAAGCTGCACGATACCGACCATCGCGGCGAGCATTTCAGCGTGCGCGGTCCGCTCAACGTCTCACGTTCACCGCAGGGCCATCCCGTCATCGTGCAGGCCGGACAGTCCGAAGACGGACGCGGGCTTGCCGCGGCGACGGCCGAGGTCATCTTCACCGCCCATCAGCACATCGAAACCGCCCAGGAATTCTATCGGGACATCAAGGCGCGCGCCCGCGGTCTCGGCCGCAATCCCGATCACATCCTCGTCATGCCCGGCGTCTCCGCCTTCGTCGGCAGGACCGAAGCCGAGGCGCGGGAGAAATACGACCGTCTGACCTCGCTCATCCTTGAGGAGGACGGGATCGGCCTTCTCAACGGCCTGACCGGCGGCACGCTCGACCTGCATGGTTACGATCTCGATGGGCCGCTGCCGCCCGCACCGCCGACGGAAGGGATGAAGAGCCGCCAGGCGCTGATCCGCCAGATCGCCGACGAGAACAACTTCACCATCCGCCAGCTCTATCAGTGGATCGCTTCCGCCCGCGGTCATTTCACCATCGTCGGAACGGCCGAGCAGATCGCCGATACGCTGCAGACATGGTTCGAAAACGAGGCTGCCGACGGCTTCAACATTCTGCCGCCCTGGCTTCCGACGGCGCTCGACGATTTCGTCGATCTGGTCATTCCAGAGCTGCAGCGGCGCGGCCTGTTCCGGACCGCCTACGAAGGCAAGACGCTGCGGGAAAACCTCGGCCTGCCTTTCCCGAGCAATCGATGGGCTGCCGGGCGCGCAGCTCTTCAGGCAGCGGAGTAAGGAGAAATCCATGACCTATGAGATCAACCAGGTCCTTCCGAGAAGCTTTGACCGTCTGAAAAACCGCGAAAGCAATACGCCCAGTTTCGCATCGCATGTGCGCGGGGTGCTCGCATCGCTTCTCCCGCGTTACGGCCTGCTCATCGCCTTTCTCGTGCTGTGGCAGGTGTCGAGCACCCGGGGCTGGGTCAATCCCGCCGTCTTCCCGCCCTTGAACGTGATCCTGTCGGCCCTCTGGACCAACCTTGCCAACGGCGCGCTGCTCGACGACATCGCCATCAGCCTGCAACGATCGGGAACGGCCTTTGCCTTTGCCGTCGTGGTCGGCATTCCGCTCGGCCTGTTCATGGGCCAGTTTCGCGCGGTCGAGCAGGCGCTCGACCCGATCCTGCAGCTCTTCCGCCAGACCTCGGCGCTGGCGCTCTATCCGGTCTTCATCCTGCTGCTCGGGCTCGGCGAAACGTCCAAGATCTTCGTCATCTTCTGGGCGACGCTGTTTCCGGTGCTGCTCTCCACCATCGGCGGCGTCAAGGAAGTGGATAGGAAGCTCATCGAGATGGCCCGGACCTATGGCGCCGGACCGCTCACGGTCTTCCGCCGCGTCATCCTGCCGGCCTCCGTGCCTGCGATCTTCGTGGGGCTGCGTCTCTCGGCCACGACTGCGCTTCTCCTGTTGATCGCGGCCGAGATGATCGGCGCCAACAAGGGCATCGGCTTCCAGGTGATGAACGCCCAGTACAATTTCCAGATCCCGCTGATGTTCGCGGCGATCCTGCTGCTCGCCTTTCTCGGTCTTGCCGCCAATGCCCTGCTCGTTCTCCTGCAGCGCCGTCTCTGCCGCTGGTCTCAGCCGAGCGCCTGACCCGCTTCCTCCAATTTTCCTCTTCCGAAAGGACATCCCATGACATTCCATCCCCGCAACCTTCTCCTGCCGGCCGTGATCGCGCTCGGTCTCGCCACGCCGGCCGCAGCCGCCGACGCAGTGAAGCTGCGCTACCTCGCGAGCCAAGGCGGTCTTGCCGCCCATGAACTCGCCGACGCGCTCGGCTATTTCAAAGACACCGGCATCACGTTTGAGAATGTCGGCTATGCCCAGGGCGGCCCGGCCTCTCTCATCGCTCTCGCATCCGGCGACGTCGAGATCGGCAGCGCCGCCACATCAGCCGTGCTGAATTCGATCATCGGCGGCAATGATTTCGTCGCCGCCTATCCGTCGAACGGCATCAATGACGAGGTGCAGTCGACCTTCTACGTGCTGGAAGACAGCCCGATCAAAAGCATCAAGGACATTGCCGGCAAGAGCATCGCGGTCAACACGCTCGGCGCCCATCTCGATTACACCATCCGCGAAGCCCTGCATTCCGTCGACCTTCCGAGCGACTCCGCCAACCAGGTCGTCGTTCCCGGTCCGCAGCTCGAGCAGGTATTGCGCTCCAAGCAGGTCGATATCGCCGCCTTCGGCTACTGGCAGACGACCTTCGAGGGTGCGGCGCTGAAGAACGGCGGCCTGCGTGCGGTCTTCGACGATACCGACGTGCTCGGCGACATCGCCGGCGGCTTCGTGGTCCTGCGCCGTGACTTCATTCAGCAGCACCCCGAGGCCGCGAAGATCTTCGTCGAGCAGTCGGCCCGCGCCCTCGATTATGCCCGCGAACATCCTGAGGAAACCAAGAAAATCCTCGCCAAAGCTCTGGCCGAACGCGGTGAGAACCCTGATATCGCCCAGTATTTCCGCGGCTACGGCGTGCGCGCCGGCGGCCTGCCTGTCGAGCGCGATATCCAGTTCTGGATCGACGTCCTGGTTCGCGAAGGCAAGCTGAAGCAGGGTCAGCTGGCGGCCAAGGACATTCTCTTTACCGCCGACACCAAGCCGGCTAGCAACTGAGGAACCGTGATGAGCGTCGCTGAGGACATTCGCCGCGGAGAGGTGACGATCCGTCACCTCTCCAAATCCTACAAGCTGAACGGCAGCCGCCTGCAGGTTCTTAGGGATATCAACCTCCACATCCGCTCCGGCGAAAGCCTCGCCATCGTCGGCGCCAGCGGTTCGGGCAAGACGACCTTGCTGCGGGTCCTGGCCGGCCTAGAGGAATCGGATACAGGCGAAGTACAGGTCGACGGCAAGACGATACGCGGCGTCGGCGCGGAACGCGCCGTCATCTTCCAGGAGCCCCGCCTTCTTCCTTGGCTTACCGTCCTCGACAACGTCGCCTTCGGACTGGAAACGCGGGGTCTGTCCCGTGAGCAGGCGCGGGACCGGGCACGCCACTACGTCAAGCTTGTCGGCCTGCAGCAATTCGAGGCAGCTTATCCCCGCCAGCTCTCGGGAGGCATGGCGCAGCGCGTCGGCATCGCCCGGGCGCTTGCCGTCCAGCCCGAGATCCTGCTGCTCGACGAACCGCTCGGCGCGCTCGATGCGATGACCAAGATCGGCATGCAGCAGGAACTCGCCCGGATCTGGCGGGATGAGGATGTGACGACCATTCTCGTCACGCACGATCTCGAGGAGGCGATCTATCTCGCCGACCGGATCCTGATCCTGCCGCGGGAAAAGGGAGGCGAGCCGCGCCTGATCGACATCGATCTGCCGCGTCCCCGCGACCGCAGCGCACCGGAATTCGTCCGGCACCGGGAAGAACTGCTCAACCTGTTCGGGCTGCATTGAAAGTTGTGACCATGCCTTCCAGGACTACACGGTCCAGGGATCGACGAGCTCGATCCCGAACCCCTCGAAATCTCTGGTGTTGCGGGTAGCCAGGGTGAGATCGTAAGCAATTGCGGTTGCAGCGATCAGGCCATCCATCGACGACAGACCGCGGCCGCTCCGTTTCGCGCGGCCCATGAGATCGCCCCAGGACAAGGCAACCGGCTCGTCCACCGGGATGATGCGGCCCTCGAAGCGTTGCGGCAGGTCCCGAGCAAGCCATTCGCCCAGCGCGTCGCGTTTCCGCCCGTTGTCCATCAGGGCAACACCGCGCCGAATCTCCGCGATCGACACAATGCTGATGAAGGAGCGATCCTCGTCGAGCTGATCCAGCCACGCCAAGACGCGCATGTCTGGGTTCGGCTTCGTCACCTCCGACAGGACGTTGGTGTCCAGCAGAAGCCTCACAGTTCGGGATCACGCGGTTCGTCGCGTTGACGATCGAGATCCAGATCAGCGCCGCGCAGCGGCGAACTCATCAGAAATTCGACAAGCGTACCCTTGCGCGCAGTCTTGCGCTGCCATTCCTCGGCGGAGACGACGACGACGCTCGGCTTGCCATTCCGGGTAATCGTCTGCGGCGCGGATTGGGCGCGTTCGATAACCTCGGAAAGCTTCGCCTTTGCGCTGGCGACGGTCCAGCTTTCATCGCCTTGTCGCGAGGGCTGCATGCTCAACTCCTGACTAGAATAACCATGATGACTATATAAGCCACGGCCGGAGGAGTGGCAAGCGGCATGGCTATCACGGTTTGCTTCTCGCTCCCGCGGTCAGATAGGGCCGCCGGTCCAGTTCCGCGGACCGCAAGGAACTGCGCAGCCGCAGCAGATCCTTGCGGGCGATCAGGCCGCACAGTCTGCCCGATGCCGGATCGACGATCGGGATACGGCCGTTGTCCGTCGACAGCATCAGGTCGGCGATGAAGGCGACGGTATCGTCAGGATGCCCGACGGGAACGGAATCATCCGCGACGGTTTCGCCAAGCGTCTGGGCGGCGAGGCCGGGCTTGCCTTGCCAGAGCAAGGCATCGGCCCGCGAGACGATGCCGGCGAGCTTGCCCGCAGTATCGACCAGCGGGTAGATCCGGTGCGTCTTCTGCTGCGAGGCGAAGAAATCGCAGGCTTCGCCGACCGTCATGGTAACGGGAAGCGTATCGACCTCGCTGATCATGATTTCCCTTGCCCGGGAAAGCTCGAACGGATCGACGCCGTATTCGCGGGTGATATGCTGCCCGCGGCGCGCGATCTTCTCGGTGAGGATCGAGCGGCGCAGCAAAAGGACCGTGACGGCATAGGCGACCACCGTTGCGGCAAGCAGGGGAACGAGCGTGCTGATGTCGCCAGTGATCTCCATCGCGAAGAAGGTTCCCGTCAGCGGCGCGCGCATGGTTCCGCCCATCATCGCCGCCATTCCGAGCAGCGCCCAGAAGCCGGGATCGTTGCCAGGCATGACCAGCCCGACCAGCCATCCGAGGGCGCCGCCGAAGATCAGGAGCGGAGCGAGCACGCCGCCCGAAGTGCCCGACGACAGGGCGAACAGCCAGATGATGGTCTTCACCAGCAGGATCGACAGGACCGCCGGCGCAAGCAGCCGGTTGTTGAGCAGGCCGTCGATGATGTCGTAGCCGACGCCCATGGCCCGCGGTTCGATCAGGCCGCCGAGGCCGATGACGAGACCGCCGAGCATCGGCCACCACATCCAGTGGATCGGCAATGCCTCGAACAGGTCCTCGATCCGGTAGAGCAGCGTCGTCAGCAGTCCGGATTGCAGCCCCGATAGGATGCCCATCGCCGCACAGGCGAAAATCCCCCACCAGGGCAATGTCACCTGGAAATGAGTCGGGAACAGCGGGCCTACTCCGAAGAGCAGCGGGCGCCAGCAGATCGATACGCAAGCTGCAACCGCAACGGGGATGAAACTGCGCGGCTTCCATTCGAACAGTAAGAGTTCGACGGCCAGCATGACCGCGGCGATCGGGGAACCGAAGATCGCCGTCATGCCTGCGGCAGCACCCGCGACGAGCAGCGTCTTCCGCTCGGCCGCGCTCATGTGAAAGAACTGCGCGAAGAGCGAACCGATCGCGCCGCCGGTCATGATGATCGGCCCCTCGGCGCCGAACGGGCCGCCCGTTCCGATCGAGATTGCCGATGACAGCGGCTTCAGCACCGCGACTTTCGGCGACATCCGGCTGCCGCCGATCAGAATGGCCTCGATTGCTTCCGGAATGCCGTGGCCGCGGATCTTCTCCGATCCAAAGCGGGCCATCAGGCCGATGGCAAGCCCGCCGAGCGGCGGCACCAGCACCACCCACAGCGAACGCGGCACGGCAGCCAGAGAGGCGGGCTCGATGCCGATCTCTCCGAACCAGACTACATTGGTCACCAGCGAGATCAGGCTGACGAGACACCAGGCCGCAAGGGCGCCTGACGTGCCGATGATGACGGCCATTCCGACAAGCAGGAGGACCCGCTTGTCTGTGGTGAAATCGCCGGCCTCGCGCCGGGAAAGGCCGCCGGTGAAATCATGCGGCCGGTTGCTTGGTTGATGCTGCGCCATGGAAGCCTCTGCTACGCGGAAACGGTCTGTTTGAGCGGCGTCATTATATCGTAATACGATATAAATCAATGGACGAAAGCAAGAAGGCGAAAATGTCTCGGAAGGTGCCTCACTTGACCGGCCGGCGGCTGCGCATCTATTCGAAATCCGGGAACAGTCCGCGCACGCAAACCGCGGCCGCTTTGCGTAGGCGGCAGAGGAGAATGAGCTTGAAGAAATCCGCACCGCCGCTGAGACAGGAGGATTACGAAGCTCTTGCCGACCTCAGATTTGCGCTTCGCCAGTTCATGGATTTCAGTGCGTCAGCCGCCCAATCGGAAGGCCTGCCTCCGCAGCAGCATCAGGCTCTGTTGGCGATCAAGGGACAACGCGGCGGCGAGGCGATGACGATCGGCATGCTGGCCGAGCGGCTGATCATCGCGCCCCATACGGCGACCGAACTCGTCGGACGGCTGTCGGATGCCGGGCTGGTCGAACGCCACGCCGATCCGGTCGACAGGCGCCGCCAGACGATCCTCCTGACCGAGAAGGCGGACGCGCTTCTGACGAGGCTGAGCGCCGTCCATCTCTCGGAAATCAGGGTGATGGCGCCGAAGCTGATCGAGCTTCTTCTCGAGCTCCAGAAGACGGCGCTGAAGGACGAATGAAGACGCCGTCGCGGCGGAGGACTACAAACTCTCGGCGACCAGCGGCTGAATGACGGGCTGGCCACGCCGGTCGTGCAGCACCTCGACATCCACGCCGTAAGTCTGCGCGATGAGGCCCGGCGTGACGATCGATTGCGGATGGCCGCTCGCCTTCATCGTGCCGTTTGCGATCACCAGCAGATTATCGGCATATTGGCAGGCCAGATTGAGATCATGAAGCACGACCATGGTGATCCAGCCATTGGCGCGCGTTTCCCGGCGCACCAGATCGAGCAGGGCAAGCTGATGCTTCAAATCAAGCGCGCTGACCGGCTCGTCCAGCAGCATGACTTTCGGCTCGCGCATCAGCACCTGGGCAAACAGCGCCATCTGCCTTTGTCCGCCGCTCAGCGAAGCGATGTCGCGGCCGGCAAGATGAGCGATGCCGGTCTGTGAAAGCCGTGTCATCGCCATGTCGAGCGTCTCGTCGTCGATATGCAGCGAGAGGCGGCCAAGCCGGCCGAGAACCACGACTTCGAGAACGGTGAGCGCAATATCCGTAGCGGTGTCCTGCGGCATATAGGCGAAGCTCTCGCGCCACGATTTCAGCGCCCGCGCGCCTGTGCGTCCGGCGGCTAGGCTGTCCCCGCCGAGCGTCAACCTGCCTTCGGCGAGCGGCAGGTCGCCGAAGAGGGCGCGCAGAAGCGTGGTCTTGCCCGTGCCGTTGGGGCCGATGACGGCATGGATCTTTCCGGCTTCCAGGACAGTGTCGACGCCGGAAACAATTCTCTGCCCGCCGCGCTCGATGGCGATGTTTTCGAGGCGGATCATGCGCCGTTCCTTTTCGGCGCGAAGATCAACCACAGCAGGAACGGCACGCCGACGATGGCGGTGACGATGCCGACGGGAAACAGCGCGCCGGGGATGATCGACTTCGACACGATGGAGGCAGCCGACAGCATCAGCGCACCGCTGACGACGGACATCGGCAGGAAGAAGCGCTGATCCTCGCCCACCGTCATCCGGGCGATGTGCGGGGCGACGAGGCCGATGAAGCCGATCACGCCGACGAAGCTCGTGGCGGTCGCCGTCATGACCGCGACGATGACGAGGACTTTCATCCGCAAGAGCCGGACATTGACGCCGAGGCTTGCTGCCCGCATCTCGCCCATGCGCAGGGCGGCCAGCTTCCAGGAATCCGCCATCAGCATGGCGCAACAGACGAGGGTGACAGCCGCGGTGAGGGCCAGCGTCGGCCATGTCGCCTTCGTCAGGCTGCCGAACAGCCAGAACAATATCTGCTGCGACAACTCAGGCGAGGAGAGGAACTGGATGAGCGACAGAAGCGACTGGAACAGGAAGAGAAGGGCGATGCCGCCGAGAATGATGGTTTCCGCCGTCATGCGGCGCATCGAAGCCAGCGTGAAGAGAAAGAGCGCCGCCAGCATGGAAAAGACGAAAGCACCGAGCGGCACGGCCACCATCGCGTCGAGGCCAAGGCCGCCGAGCGCGAGAACCAGTGCTGCCCCGAACCCGGCCGCAGCCGCCATGCCGAGCGTATAAGGGCTCGCCATCGGATTGTTGAGAAGCGTCTGCATCTGCGCGCCCCCGGCCCCGAGCGCTGCACCGACGGCAAGCGCCATCAGCGCCATGGGCAGGCGCAGGCCCCGGACGATGGCGTCAGTCATGGCCGCCCGCTCGCCGAGGCCCGTGAGCGAACGTACCACTTCTGCCGGCGACAGCAGCGACGGGCCTGTCGCGATATCGAGAACGAGACAGATCACCGTCAGAGCCACGAAAATCAGAAGGCTGCGCCAGCGCCTGCGTTCACGCAGCCTGTGCGCGCCGATCGCTTCGGCATTGCGGGCGGTCACTGTCATCCAAACACCCATTTCAACGGAAAACGAGCGCCATGAACCATGGCGCTCGCAGAGCTATGCCCGTCAGGATCAACCCTTGACGGCGATGGCGAACGTGCCTTCGGGAACCACCGGCAGATACTTCTTGTAATAGCCGAGGTAGTTGGCAACGGGATCGACGTCCTTGAACTGCTCGGGATAGAGCTGCTTGGCGATATACTGCACCATTGCAAAATCCGAGAGCGTGCGGGAGGCGCCCTGATAGACGCCGAAGAGGTGGGCGTCCTTGACGGCAGGCAGTTCGCTCCAGCCCTGGCGGGTTTCGAAAGCCTTCAGCTTCTCGCGGGCTTCGTCGGCCTTCACACCCTGGCCCATCGGCAAGGCGGTCTCGCTCTTGTTGTTCTCGCGGCCGGAAATGAAGATGGCATCGGGCTTGGACGCCAGGACCTGCTCCGGATTGATCGGACCCCACCATTCGACGAAGGGCGCTGCGATATTGTCGCCGCCGGCGGCCGTCGACATGGCGCCCCACATGTTCTTGCCGTAGGTGAAGGAATATTCGGCCGGTCCCTTGTTGCCGAATTCGACATAGACCTTCGGCTTCGGCTTGCCCGATGCGGCAACGCGATCGGCAATGTCCTTCAGCGCGCCGGCGTAGAAATCGGCGATCTCCTTGCCGCGGGCGTCCTCACCGGTCAGTTCCCCGAACAGCACGGTCGAGGCGACATGGCGCTCGACGGTCTGGGCGTTGTAGTCGACGACGACGACAGGAATTCCCTGTTCTTCGAGCCGATGGGCGTCCTGGCCGAGCGCCTGGTACTGCCAGTCGGCAAGAATGACCAAGTCAGGATTGAGGCTCAGCACCTTCTCGATGGAAAAGGTCTGCGCTTCCACTTCGCCGACATCGGCGATGTCGCCGAGCGAGGGGCGGTGGGCAAGGTGCATCTTCCAGTTCGCGGGAACCCAGCCTTCCCATGCCTCGCGGGAAATGCCGACGACGGAATCATAGGCCTTCTCGCCGCCGACGGCCATGTAGTCTTCGAAATAGAAGCCAAGCACCACGCGCTTGGCCGGAAGATCGACCTTCACCTGGCGGCCGATCACATCGGTGATCGTCTTTTGCTCTGCCATGGCGGACGGGGCGAGGAAAATAGCGGAAACAGAAATAAGCGAGGCAGCCAGCCAGCTGGCCACGGATCTAGAATTCATGACGACCTTCCATGCGTTAAATACAGCGCCGGGTTATAAAAGGTGATGAAAAAAATCAAGTTATTTATTAACTGTCTCTCCCCCCGGGAAAACATTGTTTTCTCCAGCGCTTCAGCCTGAAAGCGTGTTCCTGAGGCGATGGATATGGGCGGCGCCGATGCCGCAGCAGCCGCCGATGATCGTCGCACCGGCTTCGGCCCAGGAGCAGGCAAAGCGGGAATAGACATCGCCGTTCAGATCGTCGCGGGTTTCGTGCAGACCTTCATTGGCCGCCGATGCGCCCTGTTCCCCTTCGAAGGCATTGGCATAGACGCCGATTTCGATCTGAGCGTCCGCCTTGCGGAACACGCGCGCTGCCGTCTCCACGGCGCCCCGCATGACCTCGGGCTTGCTGCAATTGAACAGGAAGGCTTCCGCACCTGACGAAACCGCCCAGGACGCCGCGTCCTCGACACTTTCGCCGGAGCGAAGCCTCAGCTCGCCGCTTTTTATGTCGGCCTCGTCATCCGCCAAGGTGAACGAGATCCAGAACGGCTTGCCGGATGCCGCAACCGCCTTGCGCACGGCCTCACCCTCGGCGATCAGGCTCAAGGTCTCGCCGAGCCATATGTCGACGAAGGGCGCAAGGTTTTCGACCAGCACCTTGAGATAATCCTGCACCCGCGCAGGCTGGAAGTTCTGCGGCTCGTAGGAGCCGAAGATCGGCGGCAGCGAACCGGCAACCAGCACCTTGCGGTCCGTGACGGCATCGGCCGCCTCGCGCGCCAAGCGGCCGGCGAGACGGATCAGCGCAGCTCCCTCCTGCCGAAAACGGTCTTCGCCGATATGGAAGGGCACGAGCGCGTAGCTGTTCGTCGTGATGACCTCCGAGCCGGCGGCGATGAATTCCTTATGCACCTCGCGCACGATGTCAGGCGAATTCATCAGCGCCAGCGCCGACCATTCCGGCTGCTTCAATTCGGCGCCCAGCCGCAGCAGCTCGCGGCTCATGCCGCCATCGAGAATTCGCGTTGTGCTCATGAGGTAATCTCCATTCATGCTGTCGCGCCGTGACCGGCGGCGGGCTTTAAAAACAAAGTGGGAAGCTTCCGTCCGCCTAGCGGCGAACCGGCACCTGCGCTTCAAGACCTCGAAAGACGCGGGCGATCACCGCGGTCAGGGCGAGATAAAAGAAAGTGACGACGAGCAGGGGTTCGTAGACGAGCAGCGTGTCCTGGCGAACCTTGTTCGCCACGGCATAGAGATCCATCACGGTCACCGTGAAGGCGAGCGGCGTCGCCTTCAGCTGCATGACGATCTCTCCGGCAATGGTCGGCAGGGCGATGCGGATGGCGCGCGGCAGCCAGATGCGGCGGGTCAGCTTCCAGGGCGACAGGCCGAAGGCCCGGCCGGCTTCGAGCTCGCCCTTGGGAACGGCGAGCAGCGCGCCGCGCAGCACTTCCGCCTCATAGGCCGCATAGTTCAGCGTGAAGCTGACGGCGGCGAAGAAGAAGCCCTCGCGCAGGATCGGCCAGAACAGGCTCTGGCGAATGCCGGGAACCATGGGCAGCAGCGAGCCGACGCCGTAATAGAGAAGCCACAGCTGGATCAGCAGCGGCGTGCCGCGAAAGAAGGTGCAATAGCTCCGCGCAAGAAGCCGCGTCAACCTGCCGCCGCTGACCTGCGCGAAGGCGAGGCCGATGGCGATCATGAAGCCGAACACCACTGAGATGACCAGCAGCGAAACGGTCTGCCAGGCGCCGGTCAGAAGAAGCGGCCAGTAGGAAGAGATCCAGGTGAAGCTCATGGGGCGCTTTCTTCAGGCAAGACGCGGCTGCCCCCGCCGCACCCGCCCTTCGATCAGCTTGAAGACGACGTTGGAAGCGAGCGTGATCGCGAGATAGAGAAGGGCCGAAGCGAGGAAAAAGACGAAATAGTGCTTGGTGCTTGCACCGGCGAGGCGGGTGGCGAGCGCCAGTTCCTGATAGCCGACAACCGCGACCAGCGCGCTGTCTTTGGTGACCGACATCCACAGATTGGCAAGCCCGGGCAGCGCGTTCGGCAACAGCGCCGGCAGCAGGATGCGGCGGAATCGCAGTACCGGTCCCATGCCGAAAGCCTTGGCAGCCTCGATCTGGCCCGAGGGAATGGCGAGGATCGCGCCGCGCAGCACTTCCGTCATATAGGCGCCCTGCACGAAGCCCAGCACGGCGACGGCCGCGACGAAGCCGTTCACCTCGACCGGCGGCAGCTCCATCGCAGCCAAGAGCCGGTTGAGGCCATCGGTGCCGGCATAGTAGAGGCCGACGATGAGGATCAGTTCGGGAACGGCGCGGATGAGCGTGGTGTAGAGATCGAGCAGCAGGCGAAGCGCGCGATTGCCCGAAAGCTTCCCAAGCGCGCCGCCCGTGCCGAGCAAAATTCCGACCGTGAAAGCGCAGGCGGAGATGGCGACCGTCGAGACAGCACCTGCCAAAAGAACGCCGCCCCATCCCGGAGGATAGGGAGACAGCAGGTCCAGAATGCCTTGTTGCGCGGTCGCCATCGCCGGGATTGCTTACTTCGCGCCGTAGATATCGAAGTCGAAGTATTTCTTGGTGATGGCGTCATACTGGCCGTTGGCGCGAACTGCAGCGATTGCCGCATTCAGCTTGGCTTTCAGCTCCGTATCTTCCTTGCGCAGGCCGCCGGAAACGCCGGCGCCGAGAATCTCCTTGTCGTCGGCGACATCGCCCATCTTGGCGCAGCAATCCTTGCCGCCGTCGCTTTTGAGGAACGCATCGAGCGCCAGCGAATCGCCGAAGACGTATTCGATGCGGCCGGAGGCCAGATCCTGGAACGCCTCGTCGAGCGTCTGGTAGGTCTTTTCGTCGGCAGCCTCGGCAAAGTATTTCTTGTAATATTCAGACTGGATCGTCGACACCTGGATGCCGATGGTCTTGCCCTTAACATCTTCGGCGGTGGCGCCCGGCTTCTGGTCCTTGGGGCCGATCAGCGTGCTCGGCGTGTTGTAATACTTGTCGGTGAAATCGATGACTTTCGAGCGTTCCGCCGTGTTCGACATCGACGACCAGATCACGTCGAACTTCTTGCTCTGGAGAGCCGGAATGAGACCGTCCCAGGAAATGTCGACGATCGAGCACTTTTCCTTCATCTCTGCACAGACGGCGTTCATCAGGTCGATTTCCCAGCCGTGCCACTCGCCCGAGGCATCCTTGGCGAAGAAGGGCGGATAGGATTCGTTCATGACGCCGAAGCGGACCTCGGCCTGAGCCGTGACGGCGGAAAGCGCAAGGGCGGCGCCGGCAAAAAGCATGGGGAGCAGTTTCATTCGCAGGGTTCTCCTGGTTCGTGTGTATCGATGATATTCATCAGTGGGCGCTGAGACCGGTGAATTCCCGGCAGCGGGCGCTGAGCGGCGCCCCGAAGACTTGCTCGGGCGGGCCTTCCTCCTCGATCCGGCCCTGATGCAGGAAGAGGACGCGGCTGGAGACATCCCGGGCGAAGCGCATTTCATGGGTGACGATCAGCATGGTCCGGCCTTCCTCCGCGAGATCGCGGATGACTTTGAGGACCTCGCCGACCAGTTCCGGATCGAGCGCCGATGTCGGCTCGTCGAACAGCATGACGGCGGGATCGATGCAGAGCGCCCGCGCGATCGCCGCGCGCTGCTGCTGGCCGCCGGAGAGGAAGGCGGGATAGGCATCGCGCTTGTCGAAGAGCCCGACCTTATGGAGCAGGGCTTCGGCCTTTTCGATCGCTTCGCGTTTGGAAACGCCCATGACATGCACCGGCGCCTCGATAACGTTTTCCAGCACGGTCCGATGCGCCCAGAGATTGAAGCTCTGAAAGACCATCCCAAGCCCCGTCCGCAGCCGCTCGATCTGCCGCCAGCTCTGCGGCTGCAGCCGCCCGCCGCGGCCGGTCTTTAGCGAGACCTCCTCGCCATTGACGGCAATACGTCCGCGATCGGGCGTTTCCAAAAAATTGATGCATCTGAGGAAGGTGCTCTTGCCAGAACCCGACGAGCCGATAATGGAGATGACGTCGGACTTGTGAGCCTCCGTCGAGATACCCTTGAGAACCTGTTGCGAGCCGAAGCTTTTATGGAGATCTTCGACGCGAAGAGCAGGAAAGGGTTGATCCGACATGCGTGGTTCCGGCTGAACTTGAGCTGCGAAGGATAATGATTAATTGCGCGGTTTTTTCGCGCAATTTCCATCTCTTTTGCATTTTCTATGCAAAATAATCTTTCTCGCGCGGCGAACACGGCAGAATGTGGCTGCTCAGAGAGCTTAAAGTGGACAGGACAATGGAACAACTGGATCGTTTTGACCGCGACATTCTCGATATCGTTCAGCGCGACTGCCAGCTGAAGGCCGAAGCGATTGCCGAGCGGATCGGTCTGTCGGTCTCGGCCGTGCAGCGGCGCTTGAAGCGACTGCGCGAGGAGGGGATCATCAAGGCCGAGGTCGCTGTCGTCGACCGGAAGGCGACGGGGACGTCGATGGTGTTCATCGTCGGCATGGAGATCGAGCGGGACAATTACGACGCGCTGGCGAAGTTTCGCGTCTGGGCGGAGAAGCAGGATCATATCCAGCAAGTCTATTACGTCACAGGCGCTGTCGACCTGATCGCGATCGTCACCGCCCGCGACGTCGAACACTATGACGACATCGCCGCCCTGATCATGGCGGAAAATCCGCAAATCCGCCGCATGCACACGAATGTCGTGCTGCGCGACGTCAAGCTCGGCCTGTTCGTGCCGCTGGAATAGCGCATGCCGGCCACCGACAAGCCGCTGGACTCGCCTTCGGCAAAGCGCATAATTCCGGCACGCATCCCGGGGAGGACCGATCGTTGACGTTACGACACCAGATCATCGCATTGGCGATCGTTCCGCTCGTCATCTCGATCCTCGCGATCACCACCTTCATCACCTGGCAATCGGCAAATCTCGCCAAGAACAGCATCGACACGTTCGAGCAGAACATGCTGAAGACGAGGGAAGCCGAGATCCTCAACCTGACCAATCTGGCGCTCTCGGCCATCCAGACGATCTATGACAAGGCCGGTCCCGACGACGAAGCCGCCAAGCGGCAGGTGGCCGACATTCTGACCTCGCTCGACTACGGCAAGGACGGCTATTTCTTCGTCTACGATTATGACGGCAACAATATCGTCCATCCGCGCCAAAGCTTCCGGCATGGGCAAAATTGGCTCGACCTCACGGATCCCGATGGCGACAAGGTCATTGCCGAGCTGATCGCCACGGCAAAGGCGGGCGGCGGCCTGCACCAGTACAAATGGCAGAAGCCTTCAACCGGACAAATCGCCGACAAGCTCTCCTTCGTCGTCAGCCTCGACAAATGGCACTGGGTCGTGGGAACCGGCGTCTATCTGGACGACGTCTTTGCCCAGAGTGCCGCCGCCAATGCGGTGATGCGCGCCAACATCAGACGGACCTTCGTCATCGTCGCGCTGATCGCCGTGCCGGCAGTGCTCGTCGTTTTCACGACCTGCATGCTGCTGACCTTCCATGAACGCCGCATGGCCGACAGCCGGCTCAAGGAGCTGACGCAGCGGGTGATCGACACCCAAGAAGAGGAGCGCACGCGGCTGGCGCGCGAACTGCATGACGGCATCTCGCAGACCCTTCTCGGCGTGCGCTATGCAATGGACCTCGCCGGCCGCAAGGTCAGGACCAATGTCGACGAAGCGGCGGTGACCATCGAGCGCGGCGTCGAGGCGCTGAACGGTGCGATCAAGGAAATACGGCTGCTCTCGCACGATCTGCGGCCCCGCGTGCTCGACGATCTCGGCCTGACGGCTGCACTCGAGGCGCTCTGCCATCACTTCGCCGAACGCACCGGGATCGAGACGGAGATCGACGCCTCGGGCTTTAAGGGCATGCTGAAGGCGGAAGCCAGCACTGCCCTCTATCGCGTCGCGCAGGAGGCCTTCAGCAATGTCGAGCGGCACGCGGGCGCCTCGAAACTCTCGGTCAAGCTTTGGAGCGACGGCGGCCGCGCCCGCATGACCATCTCCGACAACGGCACCGGCTTCGACGGCGCCAGGGATGGCGCATCCGGCGGCTCGGGCCTCGGTCTGCGCAACATGCAGGAACGGATGGCGCACTTCCGGGGCCTGCTGCTCATCGACAGCAGCGAGGCCGGCACGACGCTGACGGCGATGATGCCGAGATCGGCCAATCTGCCGGCCGGCAGGCAGGCGGAAGCCGCATGAACGAACGCCCGAAAATCAAGGTCCTCCTGATCGACAACCATCCGCTGGTGCTGGACGGGCTGAAAGCCGTGCTCGAAACCTTCGATCATATCGCGGTTGCAGGCACCGCCGGGCTTGCGCAAACCGGTCTCGACATCGCACGGCAGATCCGGCCGCAGGTGGTGCTGATGGACATCAACATGCCGAAGCTCAGCGGCATCGATGCGATCGAACTGTTCAGGAACGAACTTCCTGAGACCCGCGTCGTGATGCTCTCCATGCATGACAGCCGCGAGTATATTTCCTCGTCGGTCATGCATGGCGCCGCCGGTTATGTGCTGAAAGACGTGTCCACCGACGAGATCGTCGCGGCCATCGAGGCAGTGGCGGGTGGCGGCACCTATTTCTCCTCCGGCGTCTTCGACGCGCTGATGGGTGAGCGCGTGGAGGAGGGGAGCGATCCCCTGACGCCGCGCGAGCGCGATACGCTCGGGCTGATCGTTGCCGGCAGGAGCAACCGCGAGATCGCCGAAGTGCTCGGGATAAGCGCCGCCACGGCGGAAACCCACCGCAAGAACCTCAAGAAAAAGCTCGGCATCGCCACCACGGCAGGCCTCATCCGCTATGCGCTCGACCATGGCATCGTCTCGAAAATCGAAGCAAATCCGCACCTACCCACTTCTGGGTAGGCCCCGGTATTTCGGCTCTGCGCCCATCTTGTGGGGATAAAACCGACGCCCTAGGACTCCATTCGCGGCTTGCCAAGTGTCAAGCCGTTGGGAGGAATTCACATGCGTTACATCAGCTTCCGATTGGCCGGAAAAGCTCGAGCGACCCGAACGGGGCCTGCTGCCGCCGCCGGCTGACAGACCTGCCTTCCACGCCGACAACTGGAACATGGCGACCGCAATTGCGGCGCCTGAAAGGTACTCCGACATGGAAAAACCACGTAGCAAGGCAGCGCTGTGGCTGCTGATCATTCCCTACATCGGCCTGCTCTGGCCGCCATTCTACAATCTCCGGGAGCCGTCGCTTTTCGGCTTTCCCTTCTTCTACTGGTATCAGCTTCTCTGGGTGCCGATCACGGCGACGCTGACATGGATTGCCTACCGGAGCGTTCGCCATGACGACTGACATCAACGGCACGGCGCTTGCCGTCTTCATCTTCTTCTTCGCCCTCGTCACCGTCATGGGCTTCGTCGCCAGCCGCTGGCGCAAACCCGAGACGCTCGCCCACATCGATGAATGGGGCCTTGGCGGCCGCAACTTCGGCACCTGGATCACCTGGTTCCTCGTCGGCGGCGATTTCTATACCGCCTATACCGTCATCGCCGTTCCGGCCCTGGTCTACACCGTCGGCGCCTACGGCTTCTTCGCGCTGCCCTATACGATCGTCGTCTATCCTTTCGTCTTCATGGTCATGCCGATCCTGTGGAAACGCGCCAAGGATTTCGGTTATGTCACGGCCGCCGACGTCGTTCACGGCCAATATGGATCGCGCGGACTCGAACTCGCCGTCGCGGCGACGGGCGTCATCGCCACCATGCCTTACATCGCCCTCCAGCTCGTCGGCATGACGGCGGTCCTGAAGGCGCTCGGGCTGCATGGCGAGCTGCCGCTTGCGATCGCCTTCATCGTGCTGGCGCTCTACACCTATTCGGCGGGCCTGCGCGCGCCGGCTCTGATCGCCTTCGTCAAGGACATCATGATCTATATCGTGGTGATCGCAGCCGTCGCACTCATCCCCTCGAAGCTCGGCGGCTATGCCAATGTCTTCGCCTCGGCCGATGCGGCCTTCCAGGCCAAGGGCTCCGGCAACCTGCTGCTCGGCGGCAATCAGTATGTCGCCTATGCCACGCTTGCGCTCGGTTCGGCGCTCGCCGCCTTCATGTATCCGCATACGCTGACGGGCATCTTCGCCTCCAACAGCGGCAAGACGATCCGCAAGAACGCGATCATGCTGCCCGCCTATACGCTGCTGCTCGGGCTTCTGGCCCTGCTCGGCTACATGGGCCATGCCGCCAACCTGAAGCTCGACAGTGCCAATGACGTCGTTCCCACGCTGTTCAAGACGCTGTTTTCGGGCTGGTTCTCCGGCTTCGCCTTCGCTGCGATCGCGATCGGCGCACTGGTGCCGGCGGCGGTGATGAGCATCGGTGCGGCCAATCTCTTCACCCGCAATTTCTGGAAGGCCTATGTCGATCCGAAGGTCAGCGATGCGGACGAGGCGAAGGTCGCGAAGGTGACGTCGCTGGTGGTGAAGGTCGGCGCGCTGCTCGTCATCATCTTCCTGCCGACGCAGTTCGCCCTCGACCTGCAGCTGCTCGGCGGCATCTGGATCCTGCAGACGCTTCCGGCCCTGGTCTTCGGTCTCTACACCAACTGGTTCCGCGCACCCGGTCTGCTTGCCGGCTGGTTCGTCGGCTTCTGCGGCGGCACCTACCTCGTTTGGGATGCCGGCTGGAAGCCGCTGCATATGATCAGCCTCGGCGGCGAGCCTTTCACCGTCTATACCGGCCTGCTGGCTCTGGCGGCAAACATCGCCGTCGCGGTCGTCGTCAACGCCCTGCTTCCCGCCAGGGCTCCGGCTCGGGCGTAGGATGAAAATGCGAAGGGCAGCAAACGCTGCCCTTCCTCATTCCAAATTATGGCAGGGGCGCAAGAGCGCTCCGGCGATCAGAATTCTTCCCAATCACCGGCCAATGCCGTGTTCCCCTGGACCGCCGCGCCGCCCTGGAACGACTTGCCGATCTTCGCGATCATCTGCCGAGCCGGCGAGACGACGGGTTGAGCGTGCTGCGCCGCTGCGGCCGGCTGCGTCATGCGCCTCGATGCTACCGCGCCGCCGATGTTGAACTGGCTGAGCAACTGGAACAGCGCATCGGCTTCCTTGGCAAGGTTATGAGCGGCGGCTGTGGCTTCTTCCACCATGGCGGCGTTCTGCTGCGTGCCCTGATCCATTTTGTTGACGGCGGCATTGATCTCTTTCAAGCCCGTCGCCTGTTCCTGCGAAGCGCCGACGATGGCGCCGACATTGCCGTCGACCTGCTGCACCTGCGTCGCAATCTCCTGCAGGGCCTTTCCGGTCTCGCCGACCAGGGCGACGCCGCTCTTCACGTGGCCGTTCGAAGCGTTGATCAGTTCCTTGATTTCCTTTGCCGCCTTGGCGGAACGCTGCGCCAATTCGCGCACTTCCTGGGCAACGACGGCAAAGCCCTTGCCGGCTTCACCGGCGCGGGCGGCTTCGACGCCGGCATTCAGCGCCAAGAGGTTGGTCTGGAAGGCGATCTCGTCGATCACGCCGATGATGCTGCCGATCTCGGTGGCGGAGGATTCGATCTTGCCCATGGCGTCGACCGCATCGCGAACGACGCTGCCCGAGCGTTCCGCATTGTCCTTGGTCTTGCGAACGAGCTGCCCGGCTTCCTGGGCCCTGTGGCTGGAGTCGGCGACGGTGGTCGTGATTTCTTCCAGGGCGGCGGCGGTTTCCTCGACGGAAGCGGCCTGCTGTTCGGTCCGCTTGGCGAGATCGTCCGAGGCCGATCGGATCTCCTGTGCGCCGGCCGCGATGGCGCTGGCGTTCTGGGAAACCTTCTGCATGGCGGCACGGAGCTTTTCGACCGCGGCATTGAAGTCGGCCCGGAGCTTTTCCAGAGACGGAATGAAGGGCGTGTCGATCTGCTGCGTGAGGTCGCCGTCTGCCAGCGCCTGCAAGGCATCGCCGAGTCGGCCGACGGCCTGGTCCGTTTGCTCGGCAAGGGTGCGGCGTTCGTCGGCATCCTGCTCGAGCCGGTGCCGCTCCGCGACAGCCCGCTTGCTTTCCGCATCGGCTTCCCGTTCCGCCTTTGCCGAAATCGCGTCGCGCAAGCCGGCCACGGCGCGCGCAAGCTTGCCGATCTCGTCGCCGCGCGCTTCGAGGCGACGATCGCCGTCGAGATTGCCTTCCGCCATCGCCTTCAGCGAAAGCTGGAGTTTTGCCAGCGGGCCGACGATCGTGCGGGATGTAATGGCGGCAGCGATGACGGAAAGAAGAGCTGCGATGCCGAGCGCGGTCAGCGCTATCGGCTTGAAGCCGCTCGCCGTGCTGCGAACCTCGCCGCCGATCGATTTGTTCAGCGCTTCCTGATAGTCGATGAATTTGTTGATGGCGCCGAGCCACTCCACGAAGGCCGGCCGGGCCTGTTCAAGCAGGATCTTGCGGGCCGCTTCGCCGTCGCCCTTCTCCTCCAGCGCGATGATCTCCGCGACCAGAGGATTGGTTTTCGCCTGAATGCCGGCAATCTCGTTCAGAATGGTTTTTTCCTGATCCGTCGCACCTGCCGGTGATGCAACCATGTCGGCCATGCGCTTTTCATTCTCGGCATAAGTGGCCGCCAGCTTTTCGATCAGCGCCACGGCCGCCTTGCGTTCGTCCGCCGAGGTCACCAGGGTCACGTCGCGGATGGCGATCGCCCGATCGTGCACGCTGCCGCGATAGTTGATGGCAAACCGCTGCTTGACGCTGTTGACGTCGTTGATCGTTTCAAGATTGCTGTTGATCTGCGCAACCTCCACTGCCGAATAGATGGTCAGGCCGGCCATCAGCAGAACCAGGAAGCTGAAGCCGAGGGTGAGACGCATCGCGATCCCGAAACTCTTAATGCTGTTCATTGGCACTCTCCATCGTTGGCGAGGTTTGTCAAAAGTGGCTGGGACGCCAGGATCGCTCGTCACATCTCATTCAAGCGTGCGGCCTCGATCCGTACTCCCGAATGCGTCCGGCCGCGGCTCTTCGCGCCGGACATGCCACTTCGCATGCACACTGCGCATTTATCCGGGAGCGGCCAAAGCCGATGCCTCGAGACGCGGAAGCGCGCGTGAAAGTAACACCGGCAATTTCATGCAAGATTTCGGATGCCTGGCCCGCCATCATGGCGTAGGTGACGATCCTGAGAACGTCGTTCCGATATCCTAAAAAATTTAAGAGAATATATTTTAGAGAGTGTAAACGGAGGCTGCCGAGCGCCAATATGCTGCGCTTTTCGTATATTTTATGCGCATTTTTTGGGCGGACGCCACGTGAAAAGAGTATGCCAAGTTGTTTCGCAGAAACGGTCGATATCTGCTGTTGTAGATCCGAAGCTCAACTCCTTCGGTGCCTTGTACTCGGGCAATGATCTGACGCACGACGAACGGAAATTGCGAATCACTTGGGATGCACTGCAGCGGCGAGGACGATGCTTGGCGCCGTCTCTACGTCGCCAACAATTTCGGCCGCAGCCAATGCGCTGCAGCGACCTGACATCCTATGCTCTTGGCACATTGCCCGCCTGCGGCGTCAGCCACGCAGCAGCGGCAGAAGCCGATCGCCCTGGCGCTTGATCTCGGAGAGGTAAGGCGTATCCGAAAGCACGAAATGCGTGATGCCGAGATCCTGGTATTTGCGCAGCGAGCGGGCGACATCTTCCGCAGAACCGACCAGCCAGGTGGTGCCGGCACCGCCGCCGCCGAATTTGCCCGGCGCGGTATAGAGATTGTCGTCGAGCACGTCGCCGCGCTCATGAAGAGCGAGCAGCCGCTGCTGGCCGACGGCGAGCGCGCGCTGGTGATCGTGCCAGCCGTCACCCTTGCTCTTCGCCATCTCGGCGACCTTCGCCTCGGCGTCGGCCCAGGCCTCATCCGTGGTGTCCCGAACCAGTGTCGTTATCCGCAGCCCGAATTCCAGCGGAGGCAGATCGCGATCGAGCTGCCTGCTCAGCGCTTTCAGGCGGTCGATCCGCTCGCGGACGCCTTCGAGCGGCTCGCCCCAGAAAAGCTGGACATCGGCCTCGGAGGCCGCCACTCTTTCAGCCGCTTCCGAAGCGCCGCCAAAATAGAATTTGGGATGGCGGCGGCTGCCGCGAGCCTCAATGCGCGGGACTACAGTAGAGTCGGCGAGCCGGAAATAATCGCCGGCGAAGGTGACGTTTTCTTCGGTCCACAATCGTCGGACCAGCCGCATGAACTCCCTTGTCCTGCTATAGCGATGCGCCTGGTCGCCCTCGCTGTCACCATAGGCGCCGAGATTGTCCTTGCCCGAGACGATGTTGATCCGCACCCGGCCGCTGCTGAGATGGTCGAGCGTCGCCGCGGCGGAAGCGAAATTCGCTGGCCGCCAATAGCCCGGCCGGATCGCAATCAGCGGCTCGAAGGTCGTGGTTCGCGCAGCAAGCGAGGCCGCGACCGTGAATGTGTCGGGCCGGCCCCAGCCGGTGCCGATAAGCGCGCCCTTCCAGCCATGCTCTTCGAGCGCCCTCGCATGGCTGGTCAAGGTATCGAGGCTGTTGTGGTTTTCCACGGCGGAATCGCCGCGATGGCCGGGTCTGACGTCGTTCGGGATATACCAGAGAAATTCGGACTGATTACTCATGCGATGCTGCAGTTTTCCATGGTTGGGAATGGGAGGCCAGGGAAAGGCCTCCCGAAGATCAGACGGCGGCCTGCGCCTGCTGCGCCCGAAGGGCAAAGCCGTTCGGCGGGCGCCGGAGGCCGAGATTCTCTCGCAGCGTCGCACCTTCATATTCGTGCCGGAAGAGGCCGCGCTTGCGCAGGATCGGAACGACCTGATCGACGAAATCGGTCAGCGCCGTGGGCAGGATCGGCGGCATGATGTTGAAGGCGTCGGCCGCACCATTCTCGAACCATGTCTGCATCGCATCGGCGACCTGTTCGGGCGTGCCGACCACCGTGCGGTGGCCGCGCGCGGTGGCGACCGCCAGGTAGAACTGGCGCAAAGTCAGATTGTTGCGTGACACCAGGTCGGAAACCAGCTTGAGGCGGCTCTTGTTGAGTTCCGTATCCTCGGGCAAGGGAGGGGCGGGATCATCCAGCGAATAGCCGGAAAGGTCGACGCCCCTGTAGTGGCGGGCAAGAATATTCCAGGCGATCGAGGGATGGACGAGCGACTGGATATACTCGTAGTTCGCCTGGGCTTCCGCTTCCGTCCCGCCGAGGACCGGGAATATGCCGGGACTGATCAGCAGATCGTCCGGCCGCCGCCCGTAGCGGGCGAGCCGCCCCTTGACGTCGGAATAGAATTCCTGCGCATCCTCGAGCGTCTGGTTGGCGGTAAAGATCATTTCCGCCGTGCGGGCGGCCAGTTCGCGCCCTGGTTCCGAGGCGCCCGCCTGCACGATGACGGGATAGCCCTGAACGGGGCGACCGACATTGAGCGGACCGGTCACCGAGAAAAACTTGCCCTTATGATTGACGAGATGCACCTTGTCGGGATCGAGATAGATCCCGCTCTCCTTGTCGCGGATGAAGGCATCGTCCTCGTAGGAATCCCACAGGCCTTTGACCAGATCGACGAATTCCTCGGCCCGCTCATAGCGGTCGGCATGCGCGGGATGACCGGCGACCGAAAAATTCTTCGAGACATCCGCGCCCGTCGTGACGACGTTCCAGGCCGCCCGGCCCTTCGAGATATAATCGAGCGACGCGAAGCGGCGGGCGAGAAGATATGGGTCCTCGTAGGTGGTCGATGCCGTGGCGACGAAGCCGATATGTTCGGTGACCTGCGAGAGGGCGGCCCAGAGGGTCAGGGGCTCGAAATGTGCGCCCTGGGCGGTTCGGCGGACCGCCTCCAGATCCTTGGCACGCTCCCATCCGGCCGGACTGTCGGCGACGAAGACGAGATCGAATTTGCCCCGCTCGGCGGTCCGCGCAAGCTCCCGGTAATGATCGATATTGAGGCCGGCATCGGTCTGCGCGTCCGGATGGCGCCAGGCGGCGATATGATGGCCTGTCGCCATGATGAACGCGCCAAGCCGCATTTGCCTTTTCGATGTGCTCATTGGCTTAAATCCCTCGCTGATTCAGGCTGCCTTGCGGCCCGGGATGTCGACCCCGAGCCGGCGGAGAAGATGGATCCGGAAATCCGCGAAGCGCGGATCGCCATGATCGCGCGGCGTCGGCAGATCGATCTTGAGATCCTCGACGAGGCGGCCTTCATCGAGAACCAGGATACGGTCGGCCAGCGAGATCGCCTCATCGACATCGTGCGTAACCAGCAGCACGGCCGGACGGTGCCGCGCACAGAGCTCCCGCAGCAGATCGTGCATCTTGAGCCGTGTCAGGGCGTCGAGCGCGCCGAAGGGTTCATCGGCAAGAAGCAGGGCAGGCTCCCGCACCAGGGAGCGGGCAAGCGCAACCCTCTGCTGTTCGCCACCGGAAAGCTCGTTTGGCCACGCGCTCTCCCGCCCTTCGAGGCCGACTTCCGCCAGGGCTTTCCTTCCTGCTTGTTGACCGGCAGCGCCATGCAGGCCCAGCGTGACGTTCTCGATGACGCTTCGCCATGGCAGCAGGCGGGCGTCCTGGAAGACCACCGAGAGGTTTTCCGGCGTCTCGAGCGTGCCGGTCCCCTCGACACCGTGATCGAGGCCGGCAAGGGCTCTGAGAAAGGTGCTCTTGCCGGAGCCGCTGCGCCCGAGAAGGGCAACGAATTCGCCTCTCTCAATATCGAGATCGACGCCGTCGAGGATTGTCTTGGCCGCGAACCGGCGGACGAGGCTCCGCACATGCACGGTCTTGGCTTCGGGGTTCAATTTGCCAGGGTGCGGCGCCATGCGAGAGCCCTCCGTTCGATGAAGCGGACGAGACCGTCCGAAACGAGGCCGAGCAGCACATAGACCACAAGACCGACGAGAATGACGTCTGTCTGTCCGTAATTGCGGGCGAGATCGATCATGTAGCCGAGCCCGCTCGTGGCGTTGATCTGCTCGACCACGACGAGGGAAACCCAGCAGAGGGTGACGGCAAACCGCAGTCCCAGGAGGAAGCCGGGCAAGGCGCCGGGCAGAACCACCTGAAGGATGAAGTCCTTCTGGCTCATGCGCAGCGTCTCGGCGAGTTCGACATAACGGCTGTCGATACTGCGCAGCGCATTGTGGGTGTGGATGTAGATCGGCACGGTGACGGCGAGCACGATGGTCGTGACCTTCATGCTCTCGCCGATGCCGAACCACAGGATCAGCAAGGGGATCAGGGCGAGTGTCGGTATGGCGCGCTTGATCTGGACAGGCCCGTCGATGAGGGCTTCGCCGATCCGGGAAAGGCCGGCGATCACGGCCAGCACCGTGCCGACCAGCAATCCGATGCCGAGGCCGAGCAAGGCCCGCGTCGCCGACGTCACGAAATTATCCTGCAGGCGACCCTGCTCGATGAGCCTGACGAAGGCCTCGGCGACCGTCCACGGCGCCGACAGGATGCGCGGGTCGATCCATCCGAGAGCGGAGCCGGCGACCCAGGCCAAGACCAGCAAGGCCGGCCCGATCTGCAAGCCGAAAGGTATGGCCGGCCCAGGGCCAAGCCTGCGCCGGACGCGAGGGCCGGTCGGTCCGGCAATGGTCGCCGGGCCGGCCGGTTTGGCCGCGCGTGAACTCGAATGCGCAATTCTGCCGGCGGATGGCCGCGATGGTTTCGCCGCATCCGCATCCCAAATGGTTGCCATGCTATGGATCTCCTCCTGGATGGATGTGGAAAATTACAGGCTCCTCGCCAAAGCCGCGGCGCCGAGCTTTTCGAAGCGACTGTCGAAGATCTGCTCGACGTCGAAAGGTTTGTAGCCAAGCTCGTCCGCCAGCAGGTTGATCGTTTCCTGGTGGCGCTTCTTCACTTCGCTCCAATCGCCGGGCACGATTTGCTCACCGGTCAGCTTGACGAGGTATTCCCCGTCCTCCTGGCTGAGCCCCTGCTGGGCGACGTAATATCCCTTGATCCAGGGTTCGGGGTTTCGGTTCACCCATTCTGTGGCGCGGGCCCAGAGGCCGACATATTCGGCCAGAGCCGCCGCCTTGGCGGGGTCGTCCAGAACCCATTGCGGCGCATAGAGATGGCTCGGATCGTCCCGCAACCCATGCTCCAGGAGGGTCGCCCCGTCGGCTCCGTATTGGCCGATGTAACGCCTGATGTAGACGCCGCCGAGCGGTGCGATGTCGACCTGTTTGCTCGCCAGGGCCTTGGGATAGACATCGCCGGTGCTCGGCAGCTCGACGAGGGTGACGTCGCCGCTCTTCAGGCCAGCCGAGTGAAGGGCACGCAGGACAAGAGTGCCCTGAGCCTGGCCCGGGCTGAAGGCGATGCGTTTGCCGCGGAAATCCGCAAGAGTTTTAACGTCGACGCCCGGCGCGATGCCGAAGCGGTAGATCGGATTGGCGATCGGGTCGCGGCGTTCGCGATAGGTGATGTTGCGGACAGGCAGGTTGTTCCAGTTGGCGAAGATCGAGGGGATCTCGGCCACCGATCCGACATCGAGCGCATGGGCACGAAATGCTTCCGAGGTCTGCGGCCCGCCGCTGATATTGGCCCATTTCACTTCGAATGTCAGTTCTTTGTCGAGGCCGGAGAGCTCGAATGCTTTCTGGGTGACCGGATCGCCGATCGTCAGCACCGTGCCCGGCGGCACCTTGGGAAGGAGCGGCGCGTCCGCCTGGGCAGTAGCCGGATTGTGGATGGCGCCGAAGCCAAGCAGACTGAACAATGCGATTTTGAATGTCTTTGCCAATGTCATCGTCGATCTTCCCGTTTGGATTTCTGGTTGCAGGAACGATGCGGGGCAGGATGGGGCATAATCTACTAAATCAGTAGACTATTTTCTCTAATATTGTGGTCGCTGGTGAAAAAATTTCCCCGGGAACTCCCGGGGCAGAGGACCTTCGCGTCCGCCGGGCGATCAAGCGCACGGACAAAAAAGACGCCCCGGACGTGCGTCCAGGGCGCAGGTTTTGGTTTAATCGGTTTTGCCGCCGGGATCGGCTACATCAGGCAATTTGCGGCGGGTATTCGCTGGCCGAGAAGACGTGATGGTGCACCTTGCCCGTGAAGAGCTTCAGCAGTTCCCCTGTCACCTCGCGGCTCTCGGAGCGCACATTGGAGCGCAACGCAGTGTCCACCGCCTTCATGTCGGGATAACGAATGGCGAGCGCCATGGCATAGACCGGGGCGCCTTCGTCGCGCTCCATTCCATCAAGCACGCGGACTTCTTCGGCGCCCGGAAATTGAGTCCATAGCGGGACGAGCCGTCGCCTCACGAAATCGCGGAACTCCTCTTCCCGGCCGGGATGGATTTCGCCTTCAAACAAAGCGTAACGAATGATCATAGGTTCTCTTTTCCAAAACTCGCGGAGCTGGATTGATGGTGATGCGGGGGAAGGAGGGCGTATCGGCCGATACGCCCTGGGGAGGGGCTTATTTGCCCCAGATTTTCTTGTATTGGTCGCGATAGCCGTTGTCGGGATCGAAGCTGTTCTTCGGTCCGCCGTCGAATTCGACATTCGCACTGGTCACGACATGGAGCGGCGACACATAGCCGGACCACGGAGCGCCGGCGAAAGCGCGGTTGAGTTCGTCGACGAGCTGCCAGCCCTGGAGATTGAGCGGCTCGGCGACGGTAACGGCTTGGTACTGCTTGGCGCGAATGCGCTGATAGGCGCTTTCCGAACCATCGCCGGCCGCGACGTTCACCGGCTTTCCGTCACCGGCAATGCCGGCCGAGGCGAGCGACGGCCCCATGAAGTCATAGTAAAGGTCGTTGATCGCGAGAGAATGCGTCCACTTGGCGCCGTACTTCTGCAGCAGCGACGTGGTCAGCTGCGGCATGCGCTGCGAGGTTTCGGCGATCGGCGTATCGACATATTCGAGCACCGTGCCGCCGAGATCTTCGATCTCCTTCTTCATGCGGTCGGCCTTGGCGATGGCGATCGCATAGGTGGAGTCGGTGAAGATGATGACGCCGGGCTTGCCGCCGGCATCGGCGAAGGCCCAATCCGCGGCAGACTTCGAGACTTCCATCGCGTCGGTGGTGACATTGGCGAACACGCCGACATCGGCAACCGGACCGACGGCCGAGGCTGCATGCCAGGAAACCATCGGAATGCCGGCCGCCTTGGCCGCTTCCATCGCCGGCTTCTGCTCGACGGCGTCAAAACCGTTGATGATGATGCCGTCAGGCTTCAGCGCCATGGCCTGGCCGAATGCCGCCGTCCGCCCGCCGATCGAGCCGGCGCCGTCGAGCACCTTCACAGTCCAGCCGAGTGCGCCTGCCGCTTCCTGAACGCCATTAGCCACGCCGAGGATGCCGCCATTCTTCATATCGCCGGCAAGGACGACGATGTTCTTACCCTCAGCGCCCTTGGGGCCGCTCGTCGGGCCGTCCCAGGCGCTCACCTTGGAGGCATATTTGTCGACCACGGCCTTGGCGTCGGCCATGGAATCGGCCAGTGCCGGCATGCCGAGCATAAGGACGGCGACGGTTGCGACCGTTGCCTGCAATAAATTCCTGCGCTTCATGTTCACTCCTCTTGTTTATTGTTTTGAAATGCCGGCGAGCCGGCTTCCTCATTTGGACGCGGGCGTGATCCTCCTCACGGCCCCGCGTTTGCGCTGGGCGTAGCCTGCTATACCGATGGCGATCAGCAGGGTTACGCCATTGAACAGCGGTTCGACGAAGAACGACCCGCCGAATTGCTGAATTCCCGATATCCCGACCGCCAGGATAATGACGCCGATCAGGGTGCCCCAGACGTTCACCCGGCCCGGCTTGATCGTCGTCGATCCCAGGAATGCGCCGACGAGTGCGGGCAGGAGATATTCGAGGCCGACGCTTGCCTGGCCGATGCGCAGCTTGGAGGCGAGAAGGACGCCCGTCAGAGCCGCGAGCAGGCCGGAGGTGATGAATGCGCCCATCACGAATTTGCGGACCGGGATGCCATTGAGGGCGGCAGCCTTGGGATTGGCGCCGATGGCGTAGAGATAACGGCCGATCGGCAGATATTCGAGAACGATCCACATGCAGATTGCGATCAGGAGAACGTAGAAGCCGGTGATGGGCAGGCCGAAGAGCATGGTGCCGTTCAGCGCGTAGAAACCCTCAGGCAGCACGCCGACCACCTGCCGGCCGCCGGTGTGCCAAAGCGCAAGCGCGTAGAGAACCGTTCCGGTGCCGAGCGTGGCGATGAAGCTGTCGATCTTGGCAACCTCGACCAGCAGGCCGTTGATGAAGCCGGTGAGAACGCCGAGCGCCAGCACGATGATGACGGCGACCGGCCAGGGCAGGCCATAGACCGTCTGCAGGCTGATGGCGAGAACGTGCCAGAGCACGATACCGTAACCCACGGTCAGGTCGATGCGGCCCGATGCCATCGGGATCATTGCGGCGAGCGACAGAAGCGCGATGATCGCCTTGTCGGAGACGATCGAGCGGACGTTCAAAACGGTCGGAAACGTATCCGGCAGCATGATCGAGAAGAGCAGGATCAGGCCGAGGGTCAGGATCACCAGCCCGTAAACCGGGATCAGGCGTCCGATCTTCTGGCCGGTGGAAAGGCCGGCCATTTCGCTCTTGGTCGGCTCCAGCGCGGTGGATTCAATGGATTGCATGGCTGTTCTCCCGATGGCTCAAGCGGCTTCCGATGCCGAGGCGGCGGTGATGACCGCCTCCGTCGTCAGGGCGCTTCCAGTCAGTTCGCTGACGATTTTGCCGCGCGAGAAAACCAGCGCGCGGTGGCAGATATGGGCGATTTCCTCGAAATCCGTCGAGACCACGACGACTGCGAGCCCCGCTTCCAGCGCCTGCGTGATCAGGCGGTAGATTTCAGCACGCGCGCCGATGTCGACGCCGGCGGTCGGATCTTCCGCGATCAGCAGCTTACGGCCGGTCGCCAGCCAGCGGCCGACGACCACTTTCTGCTGGTTGCCGCCGGACAAGGCCTCCACCGGCAGATCCGGATCGTTCGGCCTGAGGCCGACGGATTGGCCGATCGCATGGGCGAGGTCGGCTTCGCCGCGCGGAGACAGGAAGGAAAACAGCCCGCGTCCGACGGCGCCAGGATTGATGTATGTGTTTTCCCGAATGGAAAGCGAGAGCGCCACCGACTCTTCCGTCCGGTCGCGGGCGATCAGTCCGATGCCTGATGCCATTGCCCGCAGAGGGCTCGAAAGATCAGGCGCCCTATCATGCAGCAGAACCGTGCCGCCGAACGGCTCGCAGCCGAACAAGGCCCGGCCGATGCGCTCCTGCCCGGCGCCGCGCAATCCGGCAAGACCGAGGAGCTCGCCCTCGCGGATATCGAAGGATATCGGGCTCGTGCCGGCACAGACGAGATCGCGCACCTTGACGATCGCTTTGCCGGGCTTGATCTCGGTCTTGGAAAAGAGACTGTCGCCGCTGCGGCCGATGATCATCGACACCAGTTCGTCGGGGGTGGTTTCGCTGACGGGCTTCTGCCCGACCATGCGCCCGTCGCGCAGGACGGCGACCCGATCGGCGATGCGGAAAATTTCGTCAAGCCGGTGGGAGACGTAGATCATGCCAACGCCGCGCTCCTTCAGGGGGCGGATCGCATCGAACAGCCGGTCGACCTCATCGGCGGGCAGGCTCGCCGTCGGCTCGTCGAGGACGAGAACGTCGGCTTCGACGGCCAGCGCGCGGGCAATGGCGACAAGCGATTTCTCCGTGCGCGACAGCGCCGACACCCGGGTCGTGGGATCGAAATCGCAGCCGACGAGCTTCAAGGCTTCCCTGGCCCGCGCCTGCGTCCTCTTCCAATCGATCAGACCGCTTCGCATCGAGAAGCCCTGCGACAGGCCCATATTCTCGCCAACCGTCATCCATTCGATCAGACCGAGATCCTGGTGGATGAAGGCGACCGGCTGCCGCTCGTTCGGCTTCGGCGGACGATGGTGGTAGCTGTGGCCGCGGAAGAGAATGTCGCCGGCATCCGGCTTGTAGATGCCGGCAAGGGTCTTGATCAGCGTCGATTTCCCGGCGCCGTTTTCGCCGAGCAGCGCAAGGATCTCTCCCTCGCGCAGATCGATCGATACGTCACGCAATGCCTGCGTGCCGCCGAAGCTCTTGGTGATCGATTGGAACTCCAGCAGTCTCTTGGCTTCCACTGTGGCTCCTCCCAAAGCTGCAGCTATCATCGTAGAATTATGTTATCGATAACATTACCAAGTAGTCAAGCGGAAAGTGACGATCTCGAACATCCGATGATGGCGTCAGTCGGCGCGAAATCCATCGAGAAGGCGCATCATCTCGGCGGAGTCTTTCGGCCCCAGGCCGGCGGCGCAGAGCAGGCGATGGATTTCGACCACCGCGCCCGTCATCGGCAGCGGCGTCTTCGTCTTCAGCGCGAAGGCCTGAAGCGAATCCAGATCCTTCAGCATGTTGTCGATCCTGCCCGTCGGCGAGAAATCGCGGGCGGCGAATTTCGCCATGAATTCCTGCAATATCCGGCTGTCCGCCCTGCCGCCGGCAAGGGCGGCCGGAATTGCCGAGGGATCGACGCCGCCGGCTTCGGCGAGTTTGACCGCTTCCGCGACCGCCTGGAACAGCACGGCACAAAACAGCTGATTGATCAGCTTCGTGGTTTGCCCGGCGCCGGATGCGCCCATCAGCGTGTAATTGGCGGCAAGATGCCGCATCACCACGCGCGCCCGTTCGAAATCTTCCGGGCTGCCGCCGGCCATGATCGTCAGCTTTCCGCCGAGCGCGCCGGGCACGCCGCCGGAAAGCGGGCAATCCACCCACGCCATTCCCGTTTCCTTCCGCAGCCGCGTCGCCATGTCGGCCGTCTCGGCGGGATCGATGGAGGACATGTCGATCAGCAGCTTGTCGGCATTTGCCGCCGCCGCAACACCCTTCTCGCCGAAAACGACGGCGCGGACGATGCTGGCGTGATTGAGACTGAGCACGCAGAATTGCGAAGCCGAGACCGCCGCCTCCACGGAAGCGGCCGCGCGAGCCCCCTTGGCTTCCAGCGCCGCGACCTTTTCTGCATCGAGATCGAAGACGGTGACTTTGTGTCCGGTCTCGATCAGGCGCGTGATAATCGCCGTGCCCATGATGCCCGCACCGACGACGGCGACATCTGCTCTGTAATCATCCTGCATGAAATCCTCCCTTGACCGCGACGCCCCTCAGCTCCTCACAAGCCAGCGCCACCATATCATCCAAAGCCATATCGATCGTCACCGTCACCACACCGGGCTCACCGGTCGGCGGCTCCAGCGTCTGCAGCTGGCTGTCGAGCAGCGAGGCCGGCATGAAGTGGCCCTGACGCGCCTGCATCCGCGATAGCAGCAGATCACGCGTCCCCTCCAGGAAAACGAAGGCCAGGCGCCCGTCTGCCGCCTGCCTCAGCCTGTCGCGATAGCTTCTCTTCAGCGCCGAGCACGAAATCACCAATCCCTGCGACGCGTTTTGCGCGGTCTTTATCTCATCGCCGATCCGGTCGAGCCAAGGCAGGCGGTCGGCGTCGGTGAGCGGCATGCCCTCGGCCATCTTCGCGACATTGCGAGCGGGATGGAGCTGGTCGCCTTCCAGAAACGCCAGCCCGTATTGCCCGGCGATACGCTCTCCGACCGAGGATTTGCCGCAGCCGCTCACGCCCATGACGACAATAGCCAGAGGCGGCGCCTTTCTTTCAAGGTCCATCGTCTCGCCTCCCCTAGAGGCAGGTCGTGATGCCGCCGTCGACATAGAGCGTGTGGCCGTTGATGAAGGACGAGCCGCGCCCCGACAGGAAGACGGCAGCGCCGACCAACTCCTCGACATTGCCCCAGCGCCCGGCCGGTGTGCGCTTTTCGAGCCAGGAAGAGAATTCGGGATTGTCGACCAGCGCCTGATTGAGCGGTGTCTTGAAATAACCCGGCGCAATCGCGTTGATCTGCAGGCCGTGCTTGGCCCAATCGGCGCACATGCCGCGCGTCAGATTGCGCACCGCGCCCTTTGTCGCCGTATAGGGGGCGATGCCGGGACGGGCGAGCTCGCTTTGAACGGAGGCGATGTTGATGATCTTGCCCTGACCGCGGGCGATCATGGCCTTGGCCGCCGCCTGGCCGACGTAAAAGACGCTCGAAATATTGGTGGTCAGCAGCAGTTCCCATTTGTCCGCCGGGAAATCCTCCAGCGGCGTGCGAAACTGCATGCCGGCATTGTTGATCAAGATGTCGAGCGGCCCGATATCGGCTTCGATCGCGGCGATCCCCTGCGCCGCGGCGTCCTTGCTGGTCACGTCGAAGATGGCCGCATGGGCCGACAGGCCCTGAGCCTTGAGGCATTCAACGGCGCGCTGGACGGTTTCGGGCGTGCGGCCGTTGATGACGACCTCGGCGCCATGCTGCGCCAGACCCTCGGCCAGCGCATAGCCGATCCCCTGGCTCGAGCCGGTGATCAGGGCAAGCCGCCCGGTCAGATCAAACAGGTTCTTCATGCAGATAACTCCTCCAGTCTCGCTGCGGGCGACGGCTCATGCTGCCGCGTCCGGGTGAAACTTACTTGACATCCCTTTTTCGGATTATATGTTATCGATAACATAATCAACTGCAAAAAATGCGGGATGGAGACGGAATGCCTGAAGTAGAAATCTTGATGGCCGGAGCCTATCCGGAATGGGACATGGTGGATCTGGAGGCGAAGTATCGCATCCATCGCCTGTGGGAAGCGGCCGATCGCCAGGAACTGATCGCAAGGGTCGGCGGCAATATCCGCGCCATCGCGACGCGTGGCGAACTCGGCGCGTCCGCCGAGCTGATGAAGCAATTGCCGAAGCTGGAGATCGTTTCCTGCTACGGCGTCGGCACCGATGCCATCGATCTCTCCTATGCCCGCGCCAACGGCATTCGCGTCACCAATACCCCTGACGTACTGACCGAAGACGTCGCCGATATCGCCATCGGGCTGCTGCTTGCCACGGCGCGGCAGATTCCGCAGGCCGATGCCTTCGTGCGCACCGGCCAGTGGGGCAAGGTTCCGATGCCGCTGGTAACACGCGTCGCAGGCAAGAAGGTCGGGCTCGTCGGTATGGGCCGCATCGGCAAGGCGATCGCCAAGCGGGCCGCCGCTTTCGGCTGCGATATTGCCTATTTCACCCGCAACGAACACACGGATGTCGCCTACGCCTATCAGCCCGATCTGATCGCGCTTGCCGACTGGGCGGACTTCCTGATCGTCATCGTCCCCGGAGGGGAGGCGACCATGAAGATCATCAACGCGCCCGTGCTGAAGGCACTCGGCCCCAACGGCATGCTGATCAATGTTTCGCGCGGGACGACCGTCGATGAAGAGGCGCTGATCGCCGCGCTTCAAAACCGCATCATTCAGGCCGCAGGCCTTGACGTCTTCCTGAACGAGCCCAAGATCGACGCGCGCTTCCTGACGCTGCCGAATGTCGTGCTGCAGCCCCACCACGGCTCCGGCACCATCGAGACCCGCAAGGCCATGGGCCAGCTGGTTCGAGACAATCTCGCCGCGCATTTTGCAGGGCGCGCGCTTCCAACTCCTGTCGTGTGAGGTTCGATATGAAAGCCATCGTCATTCATGCCGCCAAGGATCTGAGGGTCGAGGAGCGCGAGCCGGAAGCTGCGGGAGAGGGGCAGGTGGAGATATCAATCGAAGCCGGCGGCATCTGCGGTTCCGACCTGCATTATTACAATCATGGCGGCTTCGGCACCGTTCGCCTGCGTGAACCGATGATCCTCGGCCACGAGATCGCCGGCACGGTCAAGGCGCTGGGCGCCGGTGTGAGCGACCTTGCGGTCGGAGATCGCGTCGCGGTGTCACCGAGCCGGCCGTGCAATCAATGCCAATATTGCTTGAAGGGCCAGCAGAACCATTGCCTCAACATGCGCTTTTACGGCAGCGCCATGCCGATGCCGCATATTCAGGGCGGCTTTCGCCAGCGGCTGGTGGCGGAGCGGTGGCAATGCCACAAGGTCGCTGAGGGCATCTCGATTCATGAGGCCGCTTTCGCCGAACCCTTCGCGGTGACGCTGCATGCGGCAAGCCGCGCCGGATCGCTGCTGGGCAAGCGGGTGCTCGTCACCGGCTGCGGCCCGATCGGCATGCTGGCGATCGTTGCGGCGCGCGTTCTCGGCGCCCGTGAGATCGTCGCGACCGACGTGACTGACAGCGTTCTCGCCATCGCCCGCACCAGCGGCGCCGATCGCACGATCAACGTCGCCACAAATGCCGCAGACCTTGCGGCCTACGGCGCCGACAAGGGATATTTCGACGTCATGTTCGAGGCATCAGGCAACGAAAGGGCGGTGCGCGCCGGCCTGGAGGTGCTGAGGCCCCGCGCCGTTCTCGTGCAGCTCGGCCTTGGCGGCGATGTCTCCATTCCGCAGAACATGATCGTCGCCAAGGAAATCGAGATGCGCGGGACATTCCGTTTCCACGAGGAGTTCGCGCTTGCCGTCGAACTGATCAATGCGCGCCGTGTCGATCTGAAGCCGCTGCTGACAGGTGTCTTCGGGATCGACGAGGCCGTCGCCGCCTTCGAACTGGCAAGCGACCGCAGCAAGTCCATGAAGGTGCAGATCGCCTTCTGACGGCGTCGCCGGCTATGTGCCGCCGCGGTTCGTGCTTTCGCGTAAGACAACCTTGTAGCCGGTCAATGTGATCTCATCGCCCGTCGAGCCGCCGCCATGCACTGCATCCAGCAGGCGCACGGCGGCCTGCTGGCCGATGCCATAACAGTCGACATTGATGGTGGTGATGCTGGGATGACAGATCGACGAGATCTCGTAGTCGCCAAAGCCGGCAATGGCGATATCTTCAGGCACGCTCATCCCCCTGCGCTTGCATTCCATGATCGCGCCGAAGGCGGAAAGGTCGGAGACGCAGAGAACGACTTCCGTATCCGGCCAGCGCTCCAGGAGGCTGACGACCGCCTGGCCGCCCTGTTCCATGGTGATCGGCGGCACGCCGAAGGAAATCACCCGGCCCGGTCCCAGGCCCAGCTCTTCGACCGTCTTCAGGAAACCGCTTCGCCGCTGGCTGCCGCGCGTATCGCGCGCCGTCGTTCCGCCGATATAGCCGAACCTGCGATAGCCCTGGTTCGCCAGCGCCCGCACCAGCAGGGACATCGCCTCGCTGTTGGAAAAGCCGACGACGTGGTTGATCGGCTCTTCCGGAATCTCCCAGGTTTCGACCACCGGAATGCCGGCCTTATCAAGCATGCGCCGGGCGCGGTCCGTGTGCGAACCGCCGGTGAGGATGATGCCTTCGGGGCGCCGGCGCAGCATCGCCTCGATCAGTCTTTCCTCTTTCTCCGCCGAATAATCGGTATAGCCGAGCAGAAGCTGAAGGCCGGTATTCTCCAACGCGTCGGTGATGCCCCGCGCAGTATCGGAGAAATTCGAATTGTTGATGGAGGGCACGAGGGCGGCGATGAAGCCGCTGCGCCTCGAGGAAAGACTGCCGGCGGAGAGATCGAGCACATAACCCAGCGCATCGACGGCTTCCATGATGCGCTTTCGGGTTTCTTCGGAAACGCTCGCATCCTGCCGGAAGGCGCGTGAGACGGTCATGGCCGATACGCCGACATATTTGGCGACCTCTGCCATCGTCAGCTTCTGGGCGTCAGCTGCCTTGACACGTTTGTCTTTTGGCTCATCCTCGTTTTTCACTGGGCTCCGCTTTCAAAACAGCTTCCGAGTTGGGCAACTCAGGACACGATAAAGTTATCGCTATCATCGCACAATCGATATTATTGCGGGAATGCAGCCTTCCACAGTTGGTCGGTCCCTGTACGATGGCTGCAAAACAAGGCATTATGATATCGATAACAATTCGAAAAGGGAGCATCATGTTCGGCGAAATTGAGGGTACGGGGTTTGAGGTTCTCGATCCGCGCTTTGAACGCTGCTTCGTCGGCCACGCGCGCGTCGAGCGGCTTTGGACGGGCGGCCGTTGGCTGGAGGGACCGGCCTGGTTTGCTGCGGGGCGTTATTTGGTCTTCTCGGATATCCCCAACAATCGCATGATGCGCTACGACGACACCAGCGGCCATACGTCCGTCTTCCGCTCGCCCAGCAACAATTGCAACGGCAACACGGTCGACAATCAGGGCCGGCTCGTCACCTGCGAGCATCTGACACGCCGCGTCACCCGGACGGAGTTTAACGGCAAGATTAGCGTGCTGGCCGACAGGGTTGCTGGCAAGCGGCTCAATTCGCCGAACGACGTCACCGTCAAATCCGATGGCACCATCTGGTTCACCGATCCGAGCTACGGCATTCTCCACGACTATGAGGGCGATTACGGCGACGAGGAAATCGGCGGATGCCATGTCTACCGGCACGATCCGGCGACAGGCGCGACCGATCGGATGACCGCCGATTTCGTCAAACCGAACGGCCTGGCTTTCTCGCCTGACGAAACGATGCTCTATGTTGCCGATACCGGAGGAACGCATCAACCCGGCGGTCCGCGCCATATACGAAAGCTCGCCGTATCCGACGATGGAAATCTCACCGATCTCGGCGTTTTCGCCGAATGCACCGCAGGTTTTTTCGACGGTTTTCGCGTCGACCGGAAGGGCCGGATATGGACGAGCGCCGGCGACGGCGTGCACTGCTATGATCCGGATGGCACCTTGCTCGGCAAGATCCACATTCCCGAGATCGTCTCCAACGTGGCCTTCGGCGGAGAGAAATTGAACCGCCTCTTTATCACCGCCACCACGTCGCTCTACGCCGTCTATCTCACGGCCAACGGCTCGAGCGCCGGGTAACGCCGAGCAGCAGGGGCCGCCGTTACAGGCGCCCCTGCTTGCGATACGTCTCAGCTCATCGCTGGCTGAGGCCATCGGCCAGCCTGACGAGGCCGAGGAAGTCCGATCTGTAACCGAAAGGATCGGCCCCGCGCGATGCTGCGGCGAGATCGGCGATTGCCTGATAGGAATAGGCATCGAGGGCGGGAACGCGGCTCAATTTCTGGCCGAAAGCGGCGACGGCGACCGAGAAGCGGACGTCCTGCGGCGCGGCATCGACGCTGGCGACCGTGTTGGCGTCGCCGACGGGCGTGGTGATGAGGGCGCTCTTGTCTTCGCCCGGCCGCTTATAGCGCATCTTGACGAAGGCAAGCTCGCCCTGATGCGCGCTATCGGACGTCTCGGCCGGCGCCTTGCTGGCCGCGCCGTAACGCAGGTCGTCATTCATGACCGCGGGGCTTCCCTTTGGCGTGATCTCATAGATTGCCGTGACGCTGTGGCCGGAACCGATATCGCCGGCATCGACACGGTCATTGTTGAAATCCTCACGCTTGAGGGCGCGCGTCTCATAGCCGATCAGCCGGTATTCGGCGATCCGCTGCGGATTGAACTCGACCTGGAACTTGACGTCCTTGGCGATCGGAAACAGCGTCGATCCGGCTTCTTCGACCAGTGTCTTCTGCGCCTCCGCCAGTGTGTCGATATAGGCAGCGCTGCCATTGCCGTTCTGCGCCAGCGTCTGCATCAGGGAATCGTTGAGATTGCCCCGCCCGAAGCCGAGAACGGTCAGGAAGATGCCGCCTTCGCGTTTCTCCTCGATGATGCGCTTCAGATCCTCGTCGCTCGACGGGCCGACATTGAAGTCGCCGTCCGTCGCCAGCATCACCCGGTTGACACCGTCCTTGACGAAAGCCCGTCTGGCGAGATCGTAAGCCGCCTCGATGCCTTCGGCGCCGCCGGTCGAGCCGCCGGCCTCCAGCCTGTCGATCGCCGACAACATCTTCGATTTCTCCGCCACGCGTGTCGGCTCCAACACCGTACCGGCATTGCCGGCATAGGTGACGATCGAGACGGTGTCGTCGGGCTTCAGCCTGTTGACCAACAGACGGAAAGCGCTCTTCAGCAACGGCAGCTTGTCCGGCTCGTCCATCGAACCGGAGACGTCGATCAGGAAGACCAGATTGGCGTGCGGCGCTGTCGCCGGCGCGATGTCATAGCCTTTGATCGCCACATGCATCAGCTCCGTGTCACGGTTCCACGGTGTCGGCATCACGGTCACGGTCGCCTTGAAGGGCTGATCGGCGTTCTCGGGACGCGGCCAGTCATAGGGAAAATAGTTGATCATCTCCTCGACGCGAACCGATTGCGGATCGGGCATCGCACCGCCGGTCAGCGACCTACGGACGAAGGAATACGAGGCGCTGTCGACATCGGCGGAAAAGGTCGAAACCGGATCGGTGGCAACGCTCTTGATCGGATTTGCCGCGGCATTGGCGAATCGCTCACGAGCGGGATCGAGCTGAATCTGGATACGGCTTTCCATCGGCGCCGGTGGCGGCGAAGGGGCGATAGCGGCCATCGGTTCGGCCAACTGCTGCTGGGGGGCGGCACCTGAGACAACAGGCGCAGAGCGTTTGGCGCCTTCGAGCGCCGTGCCGGAACCACCTGGCTTATTTATGAGGCCAGCGATGTCGTCAGAATTAAAATCAGATATCCGCGTCCCATGGGGTTTCGCGGCCGCCTTCTCCTCCTTGTCCTGTAAAGATTGCGCGCTGACAGCAGCGGGCTGGTCGGCAATTCCGTCGGTTTCAGGGGCTTCCGGCCGAAGCTGAGGCACAACCGTGATGGGTTGCAGCTGGCGCGCCGACTCGTCGATTCGTATTGGCGCGTCATTCTTCGAAAGGTTGCCGGCAATCCCGGTCTGATCGACGATCGGCAATCCGCGGCGGGTCAGCTCGATCGAGAGATAACTGGCGGCAGGAATGACGAGCAGTGTCGCGAGGGCTGAACCGGCGAGGAATTTCTTGTTCACAGCAGGGCTCCATATCCAGTTGATGATGGAGCTTGGACGCCAGCCCTGCGCATTTCCTTGGGCTGTGGCTGCATTATTTCCCGCGTCGTCGAAAGCCTGCATCGCAGCGGCAAGTGCACGCGCACGAGCCTCCGGATCGGCTGCGGGCGGTGTGGTGCGGGAGAGTTTTTCCAGTTCCTTGTCCACGGTCATACCTCTTCCTTGCCGAGCATGGCCTTCAGCCTTTTGCGCGCTTCATGGACCTGCCAGGATACGGTCGTTTCCGAGCAGCCCATGACATCGGCGGCGGCGGAGTGGCTGAGGCCTTCGCCATAGACGAGCAGCACGGCGTCGCATTGCCTTTCCGGCAGAGCGCGCACAGCCGCCCATAATTCGCTCGACATCTCGTCATCGTTTCCGCTCGGCGGATCCTGCTGCGGTTCGGCGGCATAAGCGCGGAATGTCTGCTCCTCCCGCGCAAGCTTGCGCCTATGGTCGCGGGCGGCATTGAGCGTCAGCGTGTAGAGCCACGTCCTGAAGCGGCTGGCGCCGCGAAAGCCGCGAATGGCGGCACCGAGCTTGACGCAGACCTCCTGGGCGATGTCATCCGCATCGGTGGAACTGCCCGACCACCGCCACGCCGTCGCATGGACGAAATCATAATGGCGCGAGACCAGTTGACCAAAGGCCTCCCGGTCACCGCGCTGCGCCCGTTCTATGAGCTCCGCATCCAATGCGCACCTACCCCCAAGCTATCCAGCAAGATGCTATTTCGGGATTGAGACGTTTCTCCGATGGCGTTCCTTGGGTCGACAGCAAAAAAATTTTTGTTCGAACACCGGCAATATCTCCGGCGCGGCTTAAAAATAATGAAGCATCACGACATCCACGAGTCGCGGCCAGACAGATTGCCTCCGTCCCGAAGGCGCATGATACGGGCAGAGTCGGCCAAGGGCATGGATCTGCATGTCCCAAATCGAAAGGACCTTCCATGTCCGCTCCATCGCCTGCCCCTACCGAAAAAGGCATCCTGCAGTTTCTCGAAATTTGCGATAGCTTTTATCCCACTCATGCCGTCGAAGCCTCCGTCGAGCAGCAGCGAAACTGGTACGACGCCCTCTGCGCGCGCTTCGATCGCCCGCTGCCTCCTGACATGGTCTTCGCCGATGGCATGGTCCAGCGCATCCCGATCAGGCGCTATCGTCCAAGGAAAATCAGCACACGCACGATTCTTCTCTATCTTCACGGCGGCGGCTTCGTCTTCGGTTCGCTTGAGAGCCATCACGCCATCTGCGCCGAGATCGCCGATGCTGCCGGCGCGGAACTCGTTTCGGTCGATTACCGGCTGGCCCCCGAATATCGCTGGCCGGCGCAGACGGATGACGGTTTCGCCGTGCTGAAGCATCTGCTTGCCGCCAACAACAAGGTCGTCCTGATCGGCGACAGCGCCGGCGGTAATTTGGCGGCGGGTCTTGTCCTGCGGGCACGCGAAGAGGAACTGTCCGGACTTGTCGGCCAGGTCCTGATCTACCCCACACTTGGAGGGAAGCTGGATGCGGGCTCCTATGTCGAGATGGCCGACGCTCCCGGACTGACGACGGCGGATGTCACCTATTACCGCGAGATCCTGCAGGCGCCGGCGGATAATCCGATCGCCGAACCGCTCACCGCATCATCGCTTGCCGGGCTTCCGCCGGCCTTCATCACGGTCGCGCACTTCGATCCGCTCCGCGACGACGGCCGGCATTATGCCGCCCGGCTCGCGGAAGCGGGCGTCGAAGTAGGGTTCCGGGAAGAGCCGCAAATGGTGCATGCCTGGCTGCGCGCCCGCCATTTGAGCGATGGCGCGCGCGACGGCTTTCGTGCTGTCTGCGAGGCCGTCAGGCATTTCGCGATGCTTTGACGATCACATCAGGTCGCGCGGGATCCGCTTTTCCGAACAGACCTTTTCGAAGATCTGCACGTCATCCTCGAAAGCCGTGACGACTGCGCCGATGATCCAGTCGGTCGCCGTGCAGGCAATCCGTGCGGTGGCGACGGTGCGGACGAACCAGCCGGGACGGCGCATATCGCAGGTCCAGGTCGACGTACCCATCATCGACAGCGGATCATCCGGCGAAATCGACCAGATTTCTTCTCGCAACTGCCGGGTCGAAAGGCCAGTCTCGGGGTGCTCGTAGAGCCCGGTATCCTCGTGGATGCGATACTCCGTCCGGTTGGTGGAGAGGTCGCGGACGACCTGCCGCTTCGTCGTGGCGGGCGCGTGCTCGATGTATTTCGGCAGCGGATCGGGATTGGCGGGCTCCGCGATTTCGATCCTCTCGTGTTCACCCAGCATCGGCAGACCCAGGCCGAGCGAGGCGATATCGATCTCTACCCCTTCATCCTCAGGCGGCGGCAGGATCATCGGCCAATAGGCGGTGGAAAGCGAAAGGCGGATGCGGTGGCCCTTGCCGAAACGGTAGCCGCAGGCGTCGAGGACGAGACGGATCGACACCTTCTCGCCTGGCACCAGCGGCTCAGGGTCGGCATTGCCGTCGCGGTGGGTGAGATTGACGACGCCGAAGGCGACGCGCATTGCCGTGCCGTCGGGATGGACGTCGATCAGCCGGGCGCAGAGATTGCCGCCTGTTGTCCGGGAGCGCAGCCCAAGTGTCAGCACGGGCCGGCCGAGATAGTCCTGGTCTCCGGCAAGCGGCATCGTATCGAAGACCAGCGAACCGGCGTCGTCACCGCGCTGATCGATCGCCATTTCGGCGTCGGGCTTCAAAGTGAAATATTCGCCCGAAGCCGTGCCGGTATCGAGGGGAGACCTGAGATAGACGGAATGCTCCGGCGCATGCGGGATCGGCATGCCTTCCGTCAGCTTGCCGAACTGCTCGACGTAAAAGCACTGCATCCGCGGCGGCGACCAGACGTTTCTGGCGACCCAGAAACCCGGATCGCTGTCGCGCCGCGGGGCGGGGCGGATGGCATCGAGAATATAGGCGCGGGTCTGCGGCAGTCTGTCGATGCCATTGTCCTCGCCCCGCAGCCATTTGTTCCACCAGGCGATCGCCTCGCCATGGAAATCGACGCGCGGTTTCGGCCAGGCGAAGTGCGGATATTTGTGCACCCAGGGACCGATCAGCGCCTTCGCCTTTTCCCCCAGGCCCTCGACCGCCATCAGCGGCGTGTTGCGGTAGCCATCCGCCCAACCGGCAATGACAAGTGCCGGAATCTCGACGCTGGAAAAATCCTGCGAGATCGAGCCGTGACGCCAGAACTCGTCGCGCCGCTGGTGCGCCAGCCATTCCTCCATGAAAAAAGGTTCGCCTGCCAGGCGTTCCAGCCACATCTCCTTCCAGTCTTCACCGACAAGCGCCGGATCGGGCGGGCGTGACTGATAGCCGAGCATGGTCGCCGCCCATGAGAGCTGGGCGGAGAGATGGCAGCCGTTCTTGTAGTGGATATCGTCGTTGTAGCGGTCGACGGTCGAGGCGATCGAGATGACTGCCTTCAGCGCCGGCGGACGCAATGCGGCGACCTGCAAGCTATTGAAACCGCCCCAGGAGATGCCCATCATCCCGACCGCGCCGTTCGACCAGGGCCGCGCGGCGATCCAGGCAATCAGCTCGCAGGCGTCGGCAAGCTCGCGCTCGGTATATTCGCCGTCGATGACACCTTCGGATTCGCCGGATCCGCGAATATCGACGCGCACGCCGGCAATGCCAGCGGCGGCGAAGACCGGATAGGTCGACTCGTCCCTAAGGCTGGTTCCGTCCCGCTTGCGATAGGGCAGAAATTCGAAGACGGCGGGAACGGGATCTTCAACCGCCCCATCCGGCATCCAGATGCGGGCGGCAAGCCTTGTCCCATCCTTCAGCGTGATCCATTCGTTCTCGATGGTGGTGAAGCCGCGCGAAGCCATGTTCATTCCTTTCAGTGACCGGCGCTTTCCATGCGCCGCGTGGCGAGCACGCGTTCCAGCCAGCCGATCTCCATCTCCGGCACGGATTTCAAAAGCAGATCCGTGTAGTCGTCGAAGGGCGGCGACAGCGCCTTCGATTTCGGGCCGAAGCGCACCAGCCTGCCGCGATGCATCACCGCCACGCTGTCGGCAATCGCCCGGACGATCGCGATGTCATGGGTGATGAAGATATAGGAAAGCTGCTCTTCCTCCTGCAGTCGCAGGAGCAATTTCAGAATGCCTTCCGCCACCAAGGGATCGAGCGCCGACGTCGGCTCGTCGCAGAGGATGAGTTCGGGCTTGGCGGCAAGAGCTCTGGCGATCGCCACGCGCTGCTTCTGGCCGCCGGACAATTCCGCCGGGTAGCGATCGATGAAGCCGTTGCCCATCTCGATCTGGTCGAGCAGTTCCTTCACCCTGGCGGTCTTCTCGGCACCCCTCAGCCCATAATAGAAGGTCAATGGCCGGCCGATGATGTCACGCACCGTCTGCCGCGGGTTCATCGCCGTGTCGGCCATCTGGTAGATCAGCTGGATGCGCCTCAGATCGTCGTTCGGCCGGTTCTTCAGATCGGGCACCAGCGGCTTGCCGTCGAAGACGATGCGGCCGCTCCTCGGCGGCAGGAGGCCGGTAATGGCGCGCGCCAGGCTCGATTTTCCGGAACCGGATTCGCCGACGACGGCAAGCGTCTGGCCCTTCGGCACATGCAGCGAGACATCGTGCAGCACCTTGAAGCCGTTGGAATATTCGGCGCCGACATTCTCCACCTTGAGAAGCGCCGAGGACTGATCGGCGGCTTCGTCGCGATAGGCCTGCCTGACATTGACCAGCGCCCGGGTGTAATCCTCCCGGGGCGCCTCGATGATTTGCTGGACACTGCCATATTCCACCTGGCGGCCATGACGCAGAACCATGATGTCGTCCGAGATCTGGGCGACGACGGCGAGGTCGTGGGTGATGTAGAGCGCGGCGGTGTGCGTCTCCTCGATCGCATGCTTGATCGCCGCCAGTACGTCGATCTGCGTGGTGACGTCGAGCGCCGTGGTCGGCTCGTCGAAAACGATGAGCTCGGGGTTGGAGCAGAGCGCCATTGCCGTCATGGCACGCTGCAACTGGCCGCCGGAGACCTGATGGGCAAAGCGCTCGCCGAAGGTTTCCGGATTGGGCAGGCCGAGGACGCGGAACAGATAGAGCGCCCGTTTGCGCGCCTCGTCCTTGCTCATCAATCCATGCTTGACCGATGCCTCGATCACCTGATCGCCGAGCCGGTGTGCCGGATTGAAGGCGGCTGCGGCCGACTGCGCGACGTAGCAGACCCGCGCACCGCGAATTTTCCTCACACCGTTCTTGCCGAGCGTCAGGATATCGGCGCCGTCGAGCCGCACTTCGCCGCCGGTGATTTCGGCGCCACCACGGCCATAGGCCAGCGCCGAAAGGCCGATCGTCGATTTGCCGGCGCCCGATTCCCCGATCAGACCGAGGACCTTGCCCTTCTGGAGGTCGAAGGAGACGCCATCGACGATGGTCACGCGTTTCGGCGGCTCGCCTGGCGGATAGCTGGTCGCCTCGATCTTCAGATTGCGGACGGAAAGAAGCTCAGGCATCGCCGCGCCCTCCCTTGAGGCTGGATGTGCGTTTCAGGAGCCAGTCGACGACGAGGTTGACGCAAATGGCCAGCGTCGCAATCGCGGTGCCCGGCACCAGGGCTGCGGAGATGCCGAAGATGATGCCGTCCTTGTTGTCCTTGACCATGCCGCCCCAATCGGCGGCCGGCGGCTGGATGCCGAGGCCGAGAAAGGAGAGGGTGGAGAGAAAGAGGATCGAGAAGGCGAAGCGCAAGCCGAATTCGGCCAGCAGCGGCGACAGCGTGTTCGGCAGGATCTCGCGGAAGATGATCCAGAGCTTGCCTTCGCCGCGCAGCTTCGCCGCCTCAACGAATTCCATCACCGCCACATCGAGCGCCACGGCGCGGCCGAGACGATAGACGCGGGTGGAATCCAGGATCGCCATGACGAGGATCAGGACGATCATATTCTGCGGCAGGACCGCGAGCACCACGAGCGCGAAGATCAGCGTCGGGATCGACATCATCAGATCGTTGAAGCGCGAAAAGACCGTATCGACGATGCCGCGCGAGACGGCGGCCGTGAAGCTCAGGATGACCCCGAGCGAGAAGGAGATGATGGTGGCGGCGGAGGCGACGAGCAGCGTCGTGCGCGCACCGAAAATCAGCCGTGAGAGGATATCGCGGCCGAGATTGTCGAGGCCGAAGACATATTTATCGTCAGGCAGTTGCCAGACGTCGCCGACGACCTGGGTCTCGCCGTAAGGCGCGATCCAGGGCGCGAAGATCGCGAAGATGAAGGCGATGGCGATGCCTGTTATGCCGATCCAGGCAGTGATGGGGATGTCTCTTGCTCTCATCTCGGATGCCTTAGCCGGGGATTGGCGACGATCGCGAGGATATCGGCCATCATGTTGAGGAAGATGTAGACCGCCGCGAAGATCAGGCCGCAAGCCTGCACGACGGGCATGTCGCGCACGGTGACCGCATCGACCATATATTGCCCCATGCCGGGGTAGACGAAGACCACTTCGACGACCACGACGCCGACAACGAGATAGGCGAGGTTCAGGGCGACGACATTGATGATTGGTGCGAGCGCATTCGGAGCGGCGTGCTTGACGATCGAACGGAAGGCGCTGAGGCCCTTCAGCTCCGCCGTCTCCATATAGGCCGACGACATGACGGAAAGGATCGCGGCCCGCGTCATGCGCATCATGTGCGCGAGCACGACGAGCACCAGGGTCGCCGTCGGCAGCGCGATCGCCTTCAATCGCTCGACGAAGCCCATGCTGTCATAGACGGTCGCCGGAAAGGTCGCCATGCCGAACTTCACCGCGAAAAACAGGATCAGCAGGTAGCCGATGAAGAATTCCGGCAAGGAGATTGCCGCCAGCGAAATCACGTTGATGATCTTGTCAGGCATGCGGTTGCGGAAGTGCACCGAGACCATGCCGAGACCGATGGCGAGCGGCACTGAAATCAACGCCGCGAAACCCGCCAGGAAAAGCGAATTGCCGAGACGCTTGCCGATCTGTTCGCTGACCGAATTCTTGCTAGCCCAAGAGGTGCCGAAATCCCCCTGGACGGCATTTCCGAGCCATTCGATGTAGCGCGTCGTCACCGGGCGATCGAGCCCGAGATCCTGGCGAATATTGGCGACCGCCTGCGGCGTCGCCGACTGGCCGAGATAGGTGGTGGCGAAATCACCGGGCAGGGCTTCCAGGCCGCCGAAGATCAGGATGGAAACGGCAAAAAGCAAAACGATGCTGAGCACGAAGCGCTCGAGGATAAGGGCAAGCAGCGGGAAACGCTGCCGGAACCGGAGGCCGGGCAGGATATTGCTTGGGGCAGGATTGGTCATGGCGAAGGCCTAGCGCTGAAACGTCGGGAGGACCGCGGGTTTCATCCCACGGTCCCGGCTTCGTTGGAGGTCGGAAGGGCGTGTGCCCTTTGCCGCTAGGTGTCCAGCCAGACGCGGGTTGCGACGTAGCCGTTCGACATGTCGTTGCCGATGTCGTGGACGTAACCCTTCACCTGCTTGGTGGAGGCGTTCACGAAGTCGTTGAACATCGGCAGGATCACGCCGCCCTCGTCGCGCACCATCATCGCCATGGCGCGGTACATGTCCTTGCGCTTGGCTTCGTCAAGTTCGGAGCGGGCCTGCAGCAGCAGCTTGTCGAAGTCGGGGCGCTTGAACTTGGTGTCGTTCCAGTCCGCCGTCGAGAGATAGGCGGTGGAATACATCTGGTCCTGCGTCGGCCGGCCGCCCCAATAGGAGGTCGAGAAGGGCTGGACGTTCCAGACATTGGTCCAGTAGCCGTCGCCCGGTTCGCGCTTGACCTCGATTTCGATGCCGGCCTTCTTGCAGCTTTCCTGATAGAGCACGGCCGCATCGACACCGCCGGGGAAGGCGACTTCCGAGGTGCGCAGCAGCACCGAGCCGCTATGGCCCGACTTCTTGTAGTGAAACGCGGCCTTGTCGGGATCGTACACGCGCTGCTCGATGCCCTCGGGGAAGAGCGCATAGGTGCTGTTGATCGGAAAATCATTGCCGACCTTGCCGTAGCCACCGAGGATCTTCTGCACCATGGTCTCCCGGTCCATGGCGTATTTCAGGGCGAGCCGCAGGTCGTTGTTGTCGAACGGTGCCTTGTCGCAATGCATGATGAAGACGTAGTGGCCGCGGCCGGCGGTCGAGAGGATCTCAACATTGGGGGCGCGTTTCAAGAGGTTGACCGTCTTCGGGTCGACGCGGTTGATATAGTGCACCTGGCCGGACGACAGCGCCGCGATGCGGGCGGTTGCGTCGTTCATGCCGATGATCTCGATCGAATCGACATAGCCGCGGTCGGTACGCCAGTCCTCCTTGTTTTTTTCGAAAGTGGCGCGAACGCCGGGTTCGAAGCTCGTGAGCTTGTAAGGGCCGGTGCCGATCGAGGCGAGGGGATCGTCGACGCCGCCATTCGGCTGGATGACCAGATGGTAGTCCGACAGCAGCAGCGGCATGTCGGCATTGCCTTCGCTGAGCGTCAGGACGAGGTTGCCGCCGTCGGCCTTGATCTCCTTGATCGAGCCGAGAACGCCGAGCGCGCCGGATTCGGACTTCGCATCCGTATGGCGCTTCAGCGTCGCAACCACGTCGTCGATCGTCAGTTCCTTGCCGTCGTGGAACTTGACGCCCTTGCGGATCTTGAAGGTCCAGGTCACCGCGTCTTTCGAGGGCTCCCAGGATTCGGCGAGCGCCGGCACGGCCGCACCCGTCAGCGGGTCGGATTCGACGAGCATGTCGCCCCAGCAGCGGCCGACGCAGAACATGAATTGGGACAGGAATTTCGCCGGGTCCTTGGAATCGGTGGCAGCACCGCCTTCGAGGCCGAGCTTGAGGTGGCCGCCGCGCTTCGGTTCGGCGGCTTCGGCGCTTTCGGTGAAGAGCTTGTCGGCGACGGCAAGCGTGATGCCGGCCGCCATGGCGCGTCCCATGAATTCGCGGCGGCTGAGCCCGCCTGCGGTGACGCGGCTTGCGAGATATTTCGTGTAGTCGTTCATTCCCCAGTTCCTTCTTTGTGGTGCGTTGACAGAACTTCCGGGCAGGATCGCAGGCGGTTTCCTCTCCGCCTCCGGTGCCCGCATCATGCGGGAAAATGCTGCGGTTGCCGCCGCCTCGTTACTTTCCTTTCCAAATGGGGTTTCGCTTCTCGGCGAAGGCGCGGGCGCCTTCCAATTGGTCTTCGCTCGAATAGAGCTTGTCGACCGTCGCAAACTGCCGCTTGGTGATCTTGTTCATGGCAGTCTGGAACGTCGAACCCTCCGCTTCGCGTACGATTTCCTTGATGGCCGCATAGACGAGCGGCGGCCCGCTTTCGAGCATCCGGGCAAGCTCCCAGGCTCTTTCCATGAGCCGCTCAGCCGGCAACACCTCATTGACGAAGCCCCAGCGATGCGCCTCGTGCACGTCGAGCCAGCGTCCGGTCAAAAGCATGTCCATGGCGATGTGATAGGGAATGCGCTTCGGCAGCTTGATCGACGCTGCATCGGCGACCGTGCCCGAGCGGATTTCCGGCAGGGCGAAAGTCGCATGTTCGGCAGCGAGGATCAGGTCGGCCGAAAGCGCGATCTCCAGCCCGCCGCCGCAACAGATGCCGTTGACGGCACATATGACCGGCTTGTTGAGGTCGCGCAGTTCCTGCAATCCGCCGAAGCCGCCCACGCCGTAATCGCCGTCGACCGCATCGCCTGACGCAGCCGCCTTCAGGTCCCACCCGGCGCAGAAGAACTTTTCGCCCCCACCCGTCACAATGGCGACGCGCAACTCGGGATCGTCGCGAAAATCGCGGAAGATCAATCCCATGACACGGCTGGTCGCAAGGTCGATGGCATTCGCCTTCGGCCGGTCGATGACGACTTCCAGAACGCCGCCGTCACGTCGTGTGCGAATAGGATCGCTCAAACCTACGCTACCTCCTTCGCCGTATGAGAGCATCAACTGCGGCCACACCGCGCCCTTCGGGAAGAACCATCAAGGGATTAAGGTCCAGTTCCTCCAGGCGCACCGCATTCGTTACGACATATTCTGCCGTAGCTGCGACAGCATCGACGGCAGCTTGGAGATCGCCCCTCGGCCGGCCGCGATAGCCATTGATCAATTTCGCAATCTTGAGACGCGAAATCGCCGCATGAATCTCGGCTTTCGTCGCCGGAAGCGGCAGGATGACGGAATCCTCAAGCAATTCCACGAAAACTCCACCCGCTCCCAATGTCAGCGACAATCCGAAGACGGGATCGCGGGTAGCGCCGACGATGAGCTCTGCGACCGAGGGATCGACCATCTTCTCGACGAGATAACCGGCATCGCAGGCCATGGCCGCCGCCGCATCCGATACGGCCTCGGCATTCCTGAGATTGAGCACGACAGCCCCTGCCTCGGTCTTGTGGGCTATGCCGAGGCCCTTGAGAACGACCGGGAAGCCGAGCCGTTCGGCCTGCTCGGCGGCTTCGCGAGAAGAAAAGGCCTGCAGCCCTCGGGGAACGGGAAGGCCGCAGGCAGAAAGCTCCATCTTTGCATCAGCTTCGGTCAGTGTTTCGATCTCGCCCTCCATAGGCCGCACATCGAGCAGCGGCGCAGGCGGCGGGCGATCCCAGGCCCGACCGATGCCGGCGGCGACTTCCGCTGCGGTGACCGCTTCATCGATGCCTGAGAAGGCGATGATACCGTTTGCCATCAGACGATCGGCGACTGGCTCCGGCATATTCTCGGGAAGGGTCGCGAGAACGCCGGCCAATGCGCCGGTCGCGGCAGCCGCGGCGATGACCGCGTCCACCGTTGTCGTCCACTCGGATGCATCGCATCGGTCGCCGCGAGGGAAGTCCAGCACCACCAGATTGAGCGCGCAGCCGCCCTCGAACATGGCGCTGAAGGCTTCCGTCTGGCGCGCGGCGTCACCCCAGACGAAGGTGTGGTAGTCGAGCGGATTGGACAGCGCCACCATCTCGCCCAGCACCTGCCGCAGACGCGGCAATTGCTGCGGCTGCAAGGCCGGGAATTCCACTTTGCGGCCGACGGCGGCGTCCGCCATCAGTGAAGCCTCACCGCCGGAGCAGCTCATGGACGAGATCGAATGGCTTGCGAGCGGACCGGCGATATGCAGGAGCTTCAGGGTTTCGAGCAGCGCCGGCAGGGTCTGGGCCCGGCCGATGCCGAGGCGGGCAAGCACGGCATCGGCCACCGCATCGCTGCCGGCAAGCGAGGCGGTATGTGACACCGCCGCATGTCTTGCCTGCTCTGATCGGCCGACCTTCAGCACGACAACGGGCTTCCGTGAACGCCGAGCAATGGCGGCAAGACGTTCGAGCGCGGCAAGATCGCCAAACCCTTCGACGTGGAGGCCGACCGCCGTCACACGCGGATCCTCCATCAGCGCGCAGGCGACATCGGCAAGCGATGTCTGCGCCTGGTTGCCTGCCGTCACCATATAGGCGATCGGCAGCCCACGGGTCTGCATAGTCAGGTTGATGGCGATATTGGAGGACTGTGTGAGGATCGCGACACCGCGTTCGATCCGCTTCATGCCGTGCTGGTCAGGCCAGAGAAGCGCGCCATCGAGGCCGTTGATCAGCCCGTAGCAGTTCGGCCCGAGGATCGGCATGCCGCCGGCCGCTTCCACAAGTGCCTGCTGCAGCTCGGCGCCGTCGGCAAGTTCCGCCGTCGCCTCGCTGAAGCCCGATGCATAACAGACCGCCCCGCCGGCGCCGGCGCGCGAAAGGCCGTGTACGATGTCGATGGTCAGCGTTCTGTTGACGCCGACAAAGGCAGCGTCCGGCGCGGCGGGCAGATCGGAAAGGGAGCGGTAGCAGGGCCGCCCGAGCACTTCATCGAGTTTGGGATGGACTGGCCAGATCTCGCCCGAAAAGCCCATCCGGTCGCATTGCTCGATCACCCGGCGCGCCTCACGACCGCCGAAAACGGCGATCGTTTGCGGTCTGAGCAGGCGGTCGAGCGGGCTGGATGTCATCGGCTCATGCTCCCAAAGGCCGGAGCAGGTCGCGGCTGATGATATGCCGCTGGATTTCCGAGGTGCCGTCCCAGATGCGCTCGACGCGCGCATCGCGCCAGAAGCGGGCAAGCGGCAGGTCGTCCATCAGGCCCATGCCGCCGTAGATCTGGATCGCCTCATCCGTCACGCGCGCCAGCATTTCGGAGGCATAGAGCTTCGCCGAGGCAATCTGCCGGTCGGCCGAGAGACCGGTATGGATCCGCCAGGCGGCTGCAAGCGTCAGCCACTCGGCCGCGTCGATCTCGGTGATCATATCGGCAAGTTTGAACGACACGCCCTGATTGGCGCCGATCGGCCTGCCGAACTGCCTGCGCTCGGCGGCATAGGGCAAGGCCATCTCGAAGACGCGCCGCGCCCGGCCGACGCAGGTGGCGGCAACCGTCAGCCGCGTGCCGTAGAGCCATTGATTGGCGATATCGAATCCACGATGCACCTCGCCCAGCACCTGGGCTTCAGGAATCCGGCAATCGGTAAAGCTCAGGGTGCAGTTGTGATAGCCGCGATGCGAGACGGAATCATAGCCCTTCAAGATCTCGAATCCCGGCGTGCCGCGATCGACAAGAAAGGCGGTAATCTTCTTCTTGATGCCTTTCGGCGTTTCCTCCTCGCCGGTGGCGGCAAAGACGATGACGAAGTCAGCGACATCGGCATGCGAGATGAAATGCTTCGTGCCGTTCAGCACGAAGTCGCCGCCGTCGCGGCGGGCAGCACACTTCATGCCGCGCATGTCGGAGCCGGCGTCCGGCTCGGTAATGGCGAGCGCATCGATCTTCTCGCCGCGTACCGCCGGCAGCAAATAGCGCTCGCGCTGCTCGCCCTCGCAGGCCATCAGGATGCCGGAGGGCCGGCCAAAGAAAACCGTCAAGCCCAGCGAGCCGCGCCCAAGCTCCCGCTCGACCAGCGTGAAGGTGACGTGGTCGAGGCCGGCGCCGCCGACCTCCTCCGGGAAATTGCAGGCGTAGAAGCCGAGATCGATGCATTTGCGCTGGATCTCGCGCCCGAGTTCCGGCGGAACGATGCCGATCCGCTCGACCTCGTTCTCATGCGGATAGATTTCGGTCTCGACAAAGGCGCGAACCGTCTTGACGATCATTTCCTGTTCTTCGCTGAGACCAAAATCCATGCCGATCCTCCTCACCGCCTCTGGCCGACGTGGCGGCCGGCGCCTTCGGGCAGCGCCAGTTCCGCATGGGCCGCGGCAATCGCCTTCACTCTGTCGAGCACCGCGGCCGGCGCCGCCACCGCCTTGCCCGCCTTGCTGTCGACATGCAGCAGCATCTGCTCGGCGGTTGCGATGACCTCGGCCGTCGCCGTGTCGTGCAGGGTGTGGAACACATGCAGCCGCTTCTCGTCGGCGCTCAGGATCTGGCAGGCCGAATGGATCGACTGCCCGAGTTTCGCCTCGCCGAGATGGCGGATATGGCTTTCCACCGTGTAATAGCTGTGCCCCGCCTCGACATAGGCAAGGTCGACGCCGACGAGACGCAGCAGCGCGTCTGATGTATCGCCGAAGACCTGGAGATAGCGGTGCTCGGTCATATGGCCGTTATAGTCGACCCAGGCCGGGCTCACCTTAGTTTCGACAAGTCGCAACGGCTGTGAAGGATCGGCGGGCATGGTCTCGCCTCCACCTTGCGCCCAAAGCGATTGCTCGAATTCCTTCAGCAGCTTGCCGGCGCCCCAGCCCTTGCCGCCGTCGCCGCCCTTTAGCGCCTGCAAGATGCCGACGAGATTTTCGTCGCGTATGCGCTCAAGCTGGCGGATCGAAAGGCCCGCCGCCTGTTCGTCGGATTGCCGGCCGATCTTTTCGATCAGCGCATCGTCGAGATCGACGACGTCGGTGAGCTTGGTCCAGGGCCAGGCAAGGCAGGGACCGAACTGGGCGAGGAAGTGGCGCATCCCGGCCTCGCCGCCGGCGATGCGGTAGGTCTGGAACAGACCCATCTGCGCCCAGCGCAGGCCGAAGGAATAGCGGATGACGTCGTCGAGCGTATCGACGGTGCAGATGTCGTCGTGGATGAGCCAGAGAGCCTCGCGCCAGAGCGCTTCGAGCAGCCGGTCGCCGACGAAGGCCTCGATCTCCTTGGCGATGTGGACGCCCTTCATGCCGATCGGCGCCAGCCTTTCGATCGCCGCCAGGATCGTCGCCGCCGAGGTTTTCTCACCGCCGACGATTTCGACGAGCGGCAGCAGATAGACGGGGTTATAGGGATGGGCGACGAAGAGGCGCTCCGGATGCTTCATGTCGCGCTGCAGGTCGCTCGGCAGCAGGCCCGAGGTGGAAGAGCCGATCAGGGCATCCGGGCGCGCAGCCGCATCGATCTCGGTCAGGACGCCGCGCTTGAGATCGAGCCTTTCCGGCACGCTTTCCTGGATCCAGTCGGCATCCGTGACGGCTTCCGCCAGCGTCGGGCAGAAGCGGAGCCTGCCCGGCGGCGGCAGCGGTGCGCCGGTCAGCATGGCATAGGCTCTTTCGGCATTGGCGATCACCTCGCCGACGATACGGCCTGCTTCCGGATGCGGGTCGAACACGTCGACATCGATGCCGGCGAGCAGGAAGCGGGCGATCCATCCGCCGCCGATGACGCCGCCGCCGATACAGGCCGCCTTGCTGATCTTGGTCATGATATCCTCAGCGTTTCGTCAGCTTCAGCTTCTTGCGCACATCTTCCGGTCCGATGATCCGCGCCCCCATGCCTTCCACCACCTGCACCGCCTTTTCGACGAGCTGCGCATTGGTGGCGAGCTGGCCCTTGCCGACGAAGAGGTTGTCTTCCAGGCCGACGCGCACGTTGCCGCCGGCCAGAACCGCCGCCGCCGGATAGGCCATGGCATTGCGGCCGATCGAGAAAGCCGAGAAGGTCCAACTCTGAGGCACATTGTTGACCATCGCCATGAAGGTGTTGAGGTCGTCGGGGGCGCCCCATGGAATGCCCATGCAGAGCTGGATCAGCACCGGGTCTTCGATCAGGCCTTCCTCGGCAAGCTGCTTGGCGAACCAGAGATGGCCGGTGTCGAAGGCCTCGATTTCCGGCCGCACGCCGAGATCCGTCATCTTCTTCGCCATCGCCCGCAGCATGGCCGGCGTGTTGGTCATGACATAGTCGCCGAGATTGAAGTTCATCGTGCCGCAGTCGAGCGTGCAGATCTCGGGCAGGCATTCGGCGACATGGCTGACGCGCTCGCTGGCGCCCGCCATATCGGTGCCTTTCGCATTGAGGGGGAGGGGGGTTTCAACGTCCCCGAAGATCAGATCCCCGCCCATGCCGGCCGTCAGATTGAGGACGACATCGATGTCAGCCGAGCGGATGCGGTCGGTGACCTCCCTGTAGAGATTGTTGCGGCGGCTCGCGGCCCCCGTTTCCGGATCGCGGACATGGCAGTGAACAACAGCCGCCCCAGCCTTGGCGGCGTCGATCGCGGACTCCGCGATCTGCTTGGGAGTGATGGGAACGTGGCTGGATTTGGAGACCGTATCGCCGGCGCCGGTAACGGCGCAGGTGATGAAGACATCACGGTTCATCGCTAGAGGCATGTTTTGTTCTCCCCGTCTTGTCGGGCATTACGCGACAGGACGAGCAGCAATGCTTTGCATTTTCGGAAGCCATCGATACATTATCGGAAACCTTGGGAGGCGGCCTTGCTGCAGCGATCGACGGAACGGCTCGATATCGACCTTCTCGTCCTGCCGGATACGAACCTAATCCTGATCGCATCGGTCATCGAGCCGCTGCGCGGCGCCAACCGCATCGCCGGCAGCGAACTCTATCGCTGGCGGCTGCTGACGCCGGACGGCGCGCCGGTGCCGACCACCAGCCACATCGCGATCCCGGCCGAAGGCACCTTCCAGGCGACGACCGACGACAGGCCGCTCTTTGTGCTGGCGAGTTACAACTGGCACCGCAGCGCGACGCCGGCACTCAAGATGCAGCTTTCCCAGGCCGCCCGCTACCGCAGGATCGTTGCCGGCATCGAGTCCGGCACGTGGCTGCTCGCCGAAGCAAGCCTGCTCGACGGACTGCGGGCGACTGTCCATTGGGAGGATTACGAGGATTTCGCGCTCGCCTATCCCGAGGTGAGGGCCGTCAAGGATCGTTTCGTCATTGACGGCAAGCGCCTGACGACATCGGGTTCACTCCCGACCGTGGACCTGATGCTGGAGGCGATCCGGCATCGGCAGGGTTATTCGCTGGCGCTCGAAGTCAGCCGGCTGTTCCGTTATGAGCAGCCTTCCTTCCACGCCGACGAAACGCTTTCGGCCGCTTCGGCGGGGCTGCGCGCGCACGATCCGCGCGTGACGCAGGCAGTGCATCTGATGGAGGAGCATATCGAGCAGCCCCTGATCCTTGCGCGGCTCGCCCGCAGGGTCGGCATCAGCGCCCGGCATCTGCAGGACCTCTTCCAGCAGAGCATCGGCGCGCCGCCGCATGTGCATTATCTCGCGCTGCGTCTGAACACGGCGCGCCGCAAGGTGATCGAGACGACGGCCTCCTTCGCCGACATCGCGGCGGCGACCGGCTTCAATTCGGCCTCGGCCTTTGCAAGAAGCTACCGGGCGAGTTTTTCGGAGAGCCCGTCGGAGACACGGCGCCGCTTGCGCCGCCGTATCATACCATCGGCGCCGACATAGGCTGGAATGCGTCCCGCAGCATCTCGGCGAGTTCCCGCACCGCTTCGCTGGAGCGGAAACTATTGCGGCGCAGAACGACCTTGGAGGAGTCAACCGGCGGAAAGCCATCCTCGGCCGTCAGTTCCCGGCAGCCGGGCGGAATGCTGCTGCGGGAAAGCGTGGTGACGGCAAGACCCGCGGTCACGGCATTTTTCAGCCCCGAACCGGTATCGGCGATGAAGGCGATCCGGTAGCTGCGGCCGATCTGCTCCAGCGACCGGAGCGCGAAGTCGCGCGACCAGGTGGAGTTGCGATAGGTCGCAACCGGCAAGGGATCGATGTCGTGCAGCCGATGCACCATCGACGTAACCCAGACGGTGGGATCGACGCAGAGAACTTCGCCCTTGTTCTGATCGCTCCAGTCGAAAACGACGGCCAGATCGAGTTCGTCCCGTTCCAGGGCGGCGAGGTTGCGGACGGTGTAGTCGCAGGACACGGTGACTTCGACCGCCGGATGGCGAACCGCGAAAGCCGCAAGTGCCGCCGGCAGCACCGTCTGGCTGTATTCCTCGGGAATTCCGATGCGCACCGGCCCGTCGAGCGGCTTGCTGCGGATCATCGCCGCCGCCTCGTTCAGGAGATCGATGACCCTGCGGGCATAGGGCACCAGCTGAATGCCTTGACGCGTGAGCAGCACGCCACGGGCGCCGCGCTCGAAGAGGCTTTCGCCGATCGCCGCCTCGAGCCTCTTGATCTGCGTGCTGACGGCAGATTGCGTCCGCCCGATGCGCTGGGCGGCCGCCGAAAAGTTCGACGTCTCGGCGACAACAAGGAAGGTTCTGAGAAGGTCGCTCTCGATCGGTTCTTGCATTGGAAGCCATAGAAAAAATCGATGATAGCTATCACTACTATTCGTTTGTCTAATGTCAATTGCTGGCGCAGAAATGGGCGGCGTTCGACTTCCTTCTTTGAGACTATCTGCGTGACCATTGAAAATCCGGCCAGACACCTCGCAGGCAGCGAGCACGAGAAGGGTGTGCTTCTCATCGTTGCCGCGACACTAGCCTGGAGTGCGAGTGGCGTTTACTCGCGGCTCCTCACCACCGACGTATGGACGGCGATCGCCTGGCGGTCGCTGTTCGGAGGCCTGTTCCTGCTGATCCCCTGCCTTTTCCTCGAAGGGGGCATCTCGCGGCGGCAATGGCGTTCCGTCTTTCATCCGTCCGGACTTGCGATGATCGCATGCCAGACCTTCAGTCAGGGATGCTTCATCGGGGCGCTCTACATGACCACCGTCGCCAATGTGACGATGATCTATGCGACGACGCCCTTCATTGCGGCTCTGTTCGGCTGGCTCATCCTCGGAGAGAGGGTTGCCAGGCGGACGATGATTGCCGGCGCCGTGTCCCTCTTCGGCGTCGGCGTCATCGTCGCCTCGTCGATCGGCGGCGGCACCGGCTGGGGCGATCTGCTGGCCCTCGGCATGACCGCATCCTTCGCGCTCGTCATCATCATTCCGCGTATCAGCCCCGGCGTGCCGAGCCTGCCGCCGACCGTCGTCAGCGCCTTTCTGACCTTGGTCATCTTCGCGCCGTTCGGTTCGGTCGGTTCGCTCGACCTGCACAACTGGATCGTGCTTGCCGCCTTCGGCGCCACCAATTTCTCCCTCGCACTGGTGCTCTTCCTCGCCGGCGCGAAGCGGATGCCGCCGGCGGAAGCCGCGCTGATCGGCACGATGGAAATCGTGCTGACGCCCTTCTGGGTCTGGCTGCTGTTTTCCGAAGCGCCGCCCATCGCCACCTATTTCGGCGGCGCGATTATCCTCGGCGCCGTATTCTGGCATACGGCGGTCGACTTCAACCGAGGCCGGCGGCGATCTTACGACGGCTAGTTAGCCCCACTGGCGCAACCGCATTCAGCTGAGCGGCCGCCGTTTCACGGCGAGCGCCAGCCTTCCAGCATCATGGCCCCCTCAGCCTCGGTTAGGCAAAGAACGCACGAAGCTGAGCGAAAAACCCGCTTGGTTTGGGATCCACGATCTTTCGCACGCGGCGAGCGACGGCCGCAGCGCTGACGCTTTCACCAAAATGGCAGAAGCAGACAAGCTCGTGCAACTGTTCGTCGCTGAGTTCGAAGAACCGTTTGGCTTCTCCATAGCTGTCATTTTCAATTCCTGCCGCCCGCAGGACGGGATCAGCGAACGCAACGGAGATCGGGGTATCGTTATCCCGCAAGGCCATCCGATCCGCGATCGGCTGATATTCCGTTTCGTGAAGCGTCTTGAGAAACGGTCTGGGGCTGCGTTCGAGACTTTCGGCCCACCGTTCGATGCGTTCACGCCGTGTCAGTTCAAGGCGCTTAAAGGTCGTGCTGACCTTAGCAACTGTTTTCAGCTGCTCCAGTGCGTACTGTTCCATTCCGGCCTCCTATCTTCAAGAAAAATAGATGGTCCGCTCCCAAAAGCAGCGTGGCTCAGGTCGCAGCCGATGTCCAATCACGATTGAAAACGGCGTCTGCTTCGCTCAAATCTTCTGAGATCATCCGGAAAACCGCCCTATTCCAGGGGCCAACTCGTTCCCCTGAGCGGCACGCTGCCGCGGATTTTCGACTGTCGTCTTTGAATTGCACCCATGTCGTTTTTTCGGGCGCTGTTTTCCGCCGGAAGTGGTTTCCTTGTGGTGTTCAAGGCGCCGCCTCGCGAGCTGGCGACATGAGCCATTGGGAGGCCGGTCCGATGCTGGCGCTGCCCGCAGCGGTTAGAACAACTGAGTCCTAGCAGATCGCCGGATGAGACATTCGGAAGGATATCGAGACGGATCGAAAGGAGGTTCTGGAGCCCGAACCAGCTCTCTGCGCAGCAGATCGACGATCGCGGCGGCGATGACGAGCGGACGACAGGCAAGACCTCGTGTTCACTTTCTCCCTCCATCCGATCGGTCAATCATGAATTCGAATATCGCCCGATGCGGCGATATCCGGCGTCGTGAATACCGGGCTGCAAAGGAGGGCCGCCCGGAGGAAGGGGTTGTCGCCGGCTATCGGCTGCAGCTCGAGGCATCAAACACATGGGAGGAATCCATGAGCAAGAATAGAGGCGTCGTCTATCTCCGGCCGGGCAAGGTCGAGGTCCGCGACATCGACGATCCGAAGCTGGAAGCGCCGGACGGCCGTCGCATCGAGCACGGCGTTATTCTGAAGGTGATATCGACCAATATCTGCGGTTCCGACCAGCACATGGTCCGCGGCCGCACGACGGCGATGCCGGGCCTGGTCCTCGGCCACGAAATCACCGGCGAGATCATCGAGAAGGGCGTCGACGTCGAGATGCTCGACATCGGCGATATCGTCTCGGTGCCCTTCAATGTCGCCTGCGGTCGCTGCCGCTGCTGCAAATCCCAGGATACCGGTGTCTGCCTGACGGTAAACCCGGCCCGCGCCGGCGGCGCCTACGGTTACGTCGACATGGGCGGCTGGATCGGCGGACAGGCGCGTTACGTCACCATTCCCTATGCCGACTTCAACCTGCTGAAAATCCCGGATCGGGACAAGGCAATGGCGAAGATCCGCGATCTCACCATGCTTTCCGACATCCTGCCGACCGGCTTCCATGGCGCGGTGCGCGCCGGCGTCGGGGTCGGCTCGACCGTCTATGTCGCGGGCGCCGGTCCCGTCGGCCTTGCCGCTGCGGCTTCGGCCCGCATCCTCGGCGCTGCGGTCGTCATGATCGGCGACTTCAACAAGGATCGTCTTGCCCATGCGGCCAAGGTCGGTTTCGAACCCATCGATCTCTCCAAGAGCGATCGTCTCGGCGACATGATCGCTGAGGTCGTCGGCAGCAACGAGGTGGACAGCGCCATCGACGCGGTCGGCTTCGAGGCGAGGGGCCATTCGGGCGGCGAACAGCCGGCGATCGTGCTCAACCAGATGATGGAGATCACCCGCGCCGCCGGTTCGATCGGCATTCCCGGCCTCTATGTGACCGAGGATCCCGGTGCCGTCGACAATGCCGCCAAGCACGGCAATCTCTCGCTTCGCTTCGGCCTCGGCTGGGCCAAGGCCCAGTCCTTCCACACCGGCCAGACGCCGGTGCTGAAATACAATCGCCAGCTCATGCAGGCGATTCTCCATGACCGGCTGCCGATCGCCGATATCGTCAACGCCAAGGTCATCCCGCTTGACGAGGCCGTCCAGGGCTATGAGAGCTTCGACCATGGAGCGGCGACGAAATTCGTCCTCGATCCACATGGCGACGTCGCAAAGGCCGCATAACGATCGGACCGAAACGGAGATGGCCGGACGAACCGGCCATCTCACGGCAATCGCATGAAAATTCGGCTGGCGGCTATTGGATGCTGAACGGGAAATACTTCGCGTTGATCATGTCATAGGTCCCGTCTTCCTTGATCGCCTTCAAGGCCGCGTTCAGGCGCGAAAGGCGTTCGCCGTCATCCAGGCGCACGGCAATCCCGGCGCCCTCGCCGAAATAGGTGACGTCGGCCAGATCCGGGCCCTTGAACTCGCAGCAGCTTCCCGCCTTCGTGTTGGCGATCCAGTCGTAGATGGCGAGCTTGTCTTCCAGGATGATATCGACGCTGCCGTCCGCCAGCCCCTTGTACAGTTCCGGGGAAGACCGGAAAACCGTCTTCTTCATGTCGGGATATAGATGATTGGCGTAGGACTCCTGCGCCGTCGACGAGGTCACGCCGAGATTTTTGTCATGCAGGGCGGCCGGGCTGACATCGCTGATTGCAGAATCCTTGCGGACGATGAATACCGACGGGCTGGTGTAATATTTTTCGGTGAAGGCAACCTTCTGGCGGCGCTCCAGGCTCATCGACATGGATGAGATGATCGCATCGTATTTCTTGCCGACGAGATCGGGAATCATGTCGTCCCACTTCTCGATGATAAACTTGCATTCGAATTTGCCGGTTTCGCACAGCGCATTGGCAATATCGATGTCGAAGCCCTGAAGCTTATTGTTGGCGTCGAGGTAGTTGAAGGGCGGAAACGCGCCTTCGACGGCAATGCGCATCGGCGCGGAATCCTGCGCAGCGGCCTCTAGCGGCAAGATCGCGGCCAAGACGGCGCCGACGCTCGCCATCAGTGTTGCGCGCAATGTGGTCTGGATGGATCTGCGCATCATTGTCCGGGCTCCCTGGGACATAGTCGATCTTTCCCAATAGTGAGCATTAGCCTTTAATTCTACGTGAACGCTTCTTTGTTAGCGTCTGCGACAGCGTTAATTTTGTTTTGGTGATTGCGCCCTGGTCTAGCGGTGTTTTGGGGTCTGCGTTTGCACATCGTCCTTCCCTCCAGCTCCAATACGTTTCAGCAATCCTGGATCGCCTCGGGAAGAATTCTCTTTCTGATCGCCATCAGCGGATTGGGAGCGATCGGGCTCGTCGTTCTCTCGGCGCTCTGGGCGGGCAAGGAGAGCGATGCTGCAGCGCTCGATCGCCAGCGCCAGCTCGTGAATGCGCGCCTGCGGGAACAGGTCGATCAGGTCGCCCACGTTATCGGCCAGTTCGGCAACGGCTACCTCGCCCGTGTCTATCCCGCATCCCAGGCAGCAGGCGTTTCCTCCAGCCTCGATGCGGTTCTCTCGGCAGCAGCCGGCAGCGCGATCAGTCAAACCGCGATGTCCGCCTTTGGCTACGACCAGGCCTTCGTCGTCGATGAGAAGGCTCAGCTGGTCATGCTGACCGACGCCGCAACGGAAAAGCGCTACCGCTGGATGAGGCCTCTCTTCCTGCCTCTCCTCAAAGATGCCCGCCTGACGACAGACCAAGGCGTTGTCTTCAGCGAACGAACACCATCATCGCTGGAAAGCCGCCGTGCGAGCATGATCAATCTCAACCATGCACTCGCCAATCTGATGCGGCTGGAGGGCCGTCCGACCATCGTCGGCATCGTCGGCATCAACGACACTCCTCAGGGGCAACGGCAGCCCGCACGGCAATTTCTGATCGTCGTGCGGTTTCTCGACGGGGCGGCACTGGACGAATTGAGCCGGCAGCAGGGCCTCAACGGCGCCCGCTTCGCGCGCACGGCCGATCCCGACGAGGACGAAGTGGCGTTTCAGATCGATGCGACGGCAAACGGCGAACCGATCGGCTTCATCGTGTGGCGGCCCGACCTTCCAGGTTCGAGAGTGATCGGCCGATTGATGCCGGCGCTTTCAATTGCCGCCCTGGTGATCGCAGTTCTGCTCTCGGTCCTGCTCGTGCGGCTGCGAAACAGTCTCGGCGAGCTGAAGAAAAGCGAGCTCCATGCAAGGCAGCTTGCGCTGCATGATGTGCTGACCGGCCTTCCCAATCGCGCCTTGTTCGCGATGCGGTTCGAGGAGTGCCTGGCGCAAATGCGCACTTCCTCCGAGCGCTCGGCGGTCGCGCTTCTCGATCTCGACCGGTTCAAAGCCGTCAACGACACATTCGGCCATGCCGCCGGCGATGAACTCATCAGGGTGGCGGCGGACCGGATCCGCTCCGTGCTTCGTCCCGGCGATACGCTTGCCCGGCTTGGCGGAGACGAATTCGCCGTGCTTCTGCGCAACATCCGGGGCGATGAAAAAATTCTGCCGGCAATCTGCCAGGCGATCGTGGCCGAACTCGGCAAACCCTTCCCGCTGCTGAACGGCGAAGCGGTCGCACGCGTCGGCGGCTCGATCGGCGTCACCATCGTGCCGGATGCCGGACGGAATGCCGACGATATCATGCGTTATGCCGACGTCGCGCTCTACGAGGCCAAGATGGGCGGGAGAGGTCAATGGCGCATCTACTCGTCGTCGATGGACGGCGGCAGAAATGCGCGCGACATTCTGAAGAACGAATTGCGGGAGGTGCTGGCCATCGGCACTGCCGCCTCCGCCAACCGCTCCCTGCCCGATCTGAACAGGCCGGACTTCGGATCGCTCGAAGTCTACTATCAGGCGGTCCACCGCGCCGAGACGGGATTCAAGGCGTCGGGGGCGGAAGCCCTCGTGCGCTGGCGTCACAGCCAGCGCGGATTGTTGACACCTGCCAGCTTCATCCCTGCGGCAGAAGAGGGCGGCCTCATCGACGCGCTTGGCTTCTGGGTCCTGCGCGAAGCCTGCAATGCCGCCCGCAGCTGGCCCGAAGACACTTTCGTCGCGGTCAACGTCTCTCCCTCTCAGCTGAGACGGCCGAATTTCGCCGAGGAGGTGTTCGCCGTGCTTGACGAGATCGGGCTGTCGCCGTCGCGGCTCGAACTCGAGCTCACCGAGTCCTCGCTCATCGAGGATAATTCGGAAATTTACACCGTGCTGAAGTCGCTGCGCAGCCGAGGCGTCCAGATTTCGCTCGATGATTTCGGGACCGGCTATTCCTGCCTCAGCCATCTGATGCGCTTCGATATCGACCGGATCAAGATCGATCGTTCCTTCGTATCGATGCTCGGCACGAAAGCCAATGGGGCTGCCATCATCGGCGCCATCGTCGCGCTCAGCCGCAACCTCGCCATCTCGACGACGGCCGAAGGGGTCGAAACCGAATATCAACGCGATTTCCTCGCCGCCCTCGGCTGCACCGACCTGCAGGGCTACTTCTTCTCCAAGCCGGTTCCCCTTCACGAACTGGATTGTTTCCGGCCAGCCAACGGCGCGGGATCACCTCCCATCGCTTCGGAAGCCATTGCCTGAAGGACTTTCGACCTCGTCCCGATCGGGAACTTTCACTCCGGACGACGGTTAGCGCCGAAGGTCAATGGAGAATGACATGGGCGAGATCGGGGAGTGGCGCCACCTCTGCGTCGACATGCAGCGGATGTTTTCCGAAGACACGCCGTGGCACGTTCCCTGGATGGCGCGGGTCTGTCCCCAGATCGAGGAACTTGCCGGCCGGCACCCGTCCCGGACGATCTTCACCCGCTTCGTGCCGCCCGAGCGCGCCGACGAGATGCCGGGAAAATGGCGGGACTACTACCGGAAATGGTGGATGATGACCGGCGAGCATCTGCCGCGCGGTCTCGTCGATCTGGCGTCTTCACTGGCCTCGCTCGTTCCGCCGGCAAGACACTTCGACAAGCGCACCTATTCCCCGTGGATCGACGGTCGTCTTCATCAGGTCCTCCAGTCGGAGCGGGTCGATACCCTTGTCATCACCGGCGGTGAAACAGATGTCTGCGTGCTCGCCACGACGCTCGGCGCCATCGATCTCGGTTATCGCGTCATCGTGCTGAAGGACGCCGTCTGCAGCAGCGCCGACGACACCTATGACGCATCGCTGGAACTTCTGCACGATCGGTTCTCCGTGCAGCTCGAACTCATGGAGACGGAAGAATTTCTACGCGGCCTCGGCTGAAGCCGGCCTAAAAACGGCCAGTCAGCGCACTCCCAGTTCACGATGCGATCTGCGCAATTTTGCCGGTGTCACGTGATAGGCGCGCTTGAACCAGTTCACCAGATGGGCGCAATCCGTGAAGCCGCACTCGTAGGCGATCTGGGCGATGGACCTATCGCTGTTGAGCACCATCCACTTCGCCGCTTTCAGGCGCATCTGGCGCCAATATTCGCCGGGAGCGACCTGCAGATGCTTCCGGAAAAGCCGGGAAAGCTCGCGTTCCGATGTCCCGACGCTCGCAGCGATCTCGGCGACCGAACAAAGCTCATACATCTTCTGCCGCATCAGGCCGATCGCATTAGTGACACGACGGTCCGCGCACTTCATGCCGAGATCCGGCTCCTCGACGGCTTCCTCCCTGTCGAAGCCATGATCGCCGAGAAGGTAGTGAAACGCCTTGTGCGCACGGGACTCCCCGCAGGCGTTGGACACCAGATACATTGCGAGCTTTATCGAAGCCAGTCCGCCCGGACAGGTGATGACGTTTCCGTCGACCACGACCGGCCGGTCGGTGATCGGCGTGACGTCAGGAAAGGTCTGCCGCAACAGCCCGGCCAGGGTGAAATGGACCGCGCATCCTTTTCCGGCGAGCAGGCCGGCCTCGGCCAGCACGAAGCTTCCCGAGCAGTTGCCGGCCACCGGCACGCCTTGGCGCGCAGCCGCCGTGACGAAGTCGTAGAGCTCAGGCGGGATCTTATGATCGGCATGGAGGATGCCGCCGTGGACAACGATGAAGTCGTAGTCGCGCGGGTCGCCATATGTCCGGCCCGGCGTCAGTTCCAGGCCGCAACTCGACCGCACCGGATCGAGATTGTGCGACAGCAGCTCCCAGTCACAATAGATCCGCCGGCTGAAGTCGCCTTCGTCACCTGCCAGCCGAAGAAAGTCCGTGAAGCAGGCAAGCGGCATCAGCGTGAAATTCGGCGTCGCCACGATCCCCACCCTGAGCGGTGAGGTTACATCGGGCGGCGGCTTGCTTGGCCCCGATTGAGAGTAGTCGCGCTGCAAACGAAGGTCCTCCGGGCCATCGAATTTGTCCTAAACGTACAATACCGCGGCGGCCAAGACAAATACGATCGGTGTGCATGGGGAGGCGAAGCGCCGAAGTGAGGAAACCGGCGTTCCGCCCGCCCAGCCGATGGAGCCATGGCGCGAGCCTATGAGCGCAAGGAGGGATGGATGGGCTATTATTGGTCGCCGACCGCGCTGCTTGGGAAATATTCGATGGTTCGCCTGGACGCCGGCGTCCCGCACGACATGGCGGAGTGGAAGCGCTGCAACACCGTCTCCGATTGTACCGATCCCAGGAAGAACGAGTGGCCGAAGGACCACGTCGTGACGCTCGTCTCGCAGCGGCTCGCGGAAAGCGGCAACACCGGGGTGGTCGATTACCTCAGCAAGAGGTCATGGAACAATCAGACCGTCAGTTCGGTCATGGCCTGGATGACCGATACCCAGGCGGGCGGCGAAGATGGCGCATTGCACTTCTTCAAGGAGCATCCCGAGATCTGGAAATCGTGGCTGAGTGCCGACGTGGCGAAGAAAATTACGGCCGCCCTCTGAATTCCCGGTGCGCGGGCCTCATAGGCCTGCGCATTCGCACGACAGGCAAGCCGTGAACCCCCACAGGATTCGACATGACAAGCTCCTTTCCGAAGACCTTCGCCCCAATCACGCTGGCGGGCCATACGCTGCGCAACAGGATCGTATTCGGCGCCCACACGGCAAATATGTCCGTCAATGGACTGCCCGGTGATCAGACGATCGCCTATTATGTCGAGCGGGCGATCGGCGGTGCAGCCATGATCGTCGTCGAACCGATGCCCGTGCACCCGGCCACCGTGCTGACGCGCGGTAATTTTCGGACATCTGATGACTCCGTCATTCCCGCCTTCCGGCGGCTGACCGACAGCGTGAAGCAGCATGGGGCAGTCGTCCTCCAGCAACTCTACCATGTCGGAAGCCATGGAGATTCCGACCTTTCGTTTCATGCGCACTGGTCGCCTTCGGGAGGGCCGAGCTACCACGATAGCGACGGCTCGCATGCGATGACGGAGGACGAGATCGAGGAAACGATCGAAGCCTTCGTCAAGGCGGCGTTGCGCTGCCAGGCGGCCGGTTTTGACGGCGTGGAGGTCTGGGCTGCCTATGGCGGTCTGCTCGACCAGTTCTGGACGCCCTTCTACAATCGCCGCGACGATCGCTGGGGCGGGAGTCTCGAGAACCGGACGAGGTTCTCTAGGGAAGTCCTCAGCCGCATCCGGCATGCCTGCGGCCCCGGCTTCATCATCGGGCTGACCGTCAGCGACGAGCCCGGCTGTCCGACCGCCTTGAACCGCGACCAGTTGACGGAGATCGTCGCCGGCCTCGATGGCGAGAGACTGATCGACTACGTAACCTGCGGCTCGGGCGGATATTTCGACTATGGCAGCCTGATGCCGACCTTTCTCTATCCGGAGCGGCTGGGTGCCGAGCTGTCGGCACGCCTGAAGAAGGTCGTGACGCATGCGCTGGTCACGGCGGAAAGCCATATCCGGACACCCGAAAACGCCGAAATCACGCTCGGGGAGGGGGCGGCGGACCTGGTTTCCATTGTCCGCGGCCAGATCGCCGACCCGCATCTCGCCAACAAGGCGCGTCTGGGAACGCCCGAGGATATCAGGGGCTGTCTTTCCTGCAACCAGATGTGCTGGGGCCGCCGGTCGCGCGACTATTGGATCAGCTGTCTGATCAATCCTTCGGTCGGGCGCGAAGCGGAATGGGGAGGCGACCGGTTCGAGCCCGTCGAAAATCCGCAATTCGTCCTGGTGGTCGGGGGAGGGCCGGCCGGCTTGGAAGCGGCTCGCGTGGCAGCCGAAAGAGGCCATCGCGTCGTGCTGGCGGAAGCCTCGGACCGGCTTGGCGGCGCTTTCCGCCTTGCCGGCGAGCAGCCGCGGCGAGCGCAGATACTGGACCTCATTCGCTGGTACGAGATCCGCTTCGAAAAACTCGGCGTCGAGGTCCGCTTCAATACCTATATCGAGGGAAGCGACGTCGCTGCCATCGGGGCCGACATGGTGATCCTGGCGACCGGATCGCTGCCGCAGGATTCCGGCTTCCAGAAGGCCATGCCCGATCGACCGGCGCTCGCCGGGATCGAGCGCGGAAACGTCTTTTCCGCCGAAAGTGTCATGGCGCGTCAGGCAAGGCTCGGCAAACGCGTCATCCTCTTGGACGAAACCGGCGGCTGGAAGGGCTGCGGCACGGCCTGGAAACTCGCCGAGCAGGGACACGAGGTCGTTCTGGTGACGCCGGATGCGCTCGTCGGAAAGGAACTCCAGCGCACCTCCGCCGACGTTCCGCTGCGGCGCACCCTCAGCATGCTCGGTGTCGAATTCCGGACGGAGGCCAGCATAGAAAGCTGGCAGGGAACATCCGCGATCCTCGTCTCCCACCTGACGGGAAAGCGCGAGACGATCGACGCCGACAGCCTCGTCTTCTCCACGACCAATGCCGCCGCCAACTGGCTCGCCCTGGAACTGGTGGAACTCGGCATTCCCTTTGTCGAGATCGGCGACGGCGTAGCGCCAAGACAGGCTCCCTATGCATTTTACGAGGGCCGGCGGGCCGGAATGGCGATCGGCGTCGAGAAAGAGGTGCGAAGCGGGCAGGCGCTGGAAATTTCCGTGGCATAACGTTATCCGAGGACGACCGCCGGCGCGCGGTCGTCTTGTGCAGGACGGCGCAACTCAATAGGAAGGCGGGATCCGGTCCAGAGAAGATACGGGACCGGGCCTAATACTATTGATTTTGAAGGAGAATATATTGCGCCGGGCCATTCAATTGCTGCTGACCGTCGTCATTGCATTCGCCGTGATCATCGGCTTCCGCTGGTACCGCTATGTCACCAATGTGGAAAGCCCGTATGATGAAGTCGGCATCGAGTTGAACAGCCGGATGCCCGGCCCGATCAACGCATGGGGATGCGCCACCCTTCATGCGACATTTGCCGGCGCCCTGCCGCCCTATGGCTGCCAGGATAGCGCCGATGCGGGCAAGTGGCGGTAAGCCCGAGACCCGTTACATCCTCAAAGCCGCGCGGTGAATTCCGGATTGGCCGCGCGGCATACGACATCCGATCGGCATAAGCGACGGCATTCGTGGCGTGGCCATTGAAGCCGCCGACCGCGCTCAGACGAATGAAGGACCGGATGCCTTCGGGCGTTTTCAGCACGCCCATTTCTTCTTCGCGCCGTGACCTCCACCCGTCCATCAAAAGTTCGTCTGACCCCATCAGCCGACGCATCGTGCTACGAAAATCATAACGCCGGGCGATTTGAAACCTCAGGTCTGCGCGGTGGAATTTTGAAATTCCGAGCACGCACATGGACCTCTCGAAGATCAAGACGCTGATCGACTTTGTCGGCCGATCGAACATTACCGAGCTGACCGTGACGGAAAAGGACGTGACGGTTCGGATTTTCAGAACGTCTCCGGGGCAGGAGGCCGTGGCCGCGCTCCCCCAAGAAGCAGGATCGACGGACAGCCTTGTTCCCGATGCGCCTTCGAGCCTCGCGCACACCTCCCATGCGGTAAAGGCACCGGTTTTCGGCGTTCTGCACCGGGCGCCGGCGCCCGGGGAGCCGCCATTCGTCGCGATCGGCGACGAGGTGGAGGAGGGGCAGACGCTCTTCATCATCGAGGCGATGAAGGTCTTCAACAAGATCGCCGCGCCGCGGGCCGGACGCATCACGCGCCTGATCGAAATCGACGGCGGCGAGATCGAGACCGGCGAGTTACTGGCGGAGATTGCCTGATGCCGGAAATCTCTAAACAAGCCGCCGCTGCCGGACGCCGGTTCGATACCGTGCTGATCGCCAATCGCGGCGAGATCGCCGCCCGGATAGAGCGCGCCTGCCGCGACCTCGGCCTGAAGACGGTCGCCATCTGCTCCGAGGCGGACAGGCAGGCGCCTTATATCAGGACCGCAGACGGTTTTCTCTGCATCGGCCCGTCGGCTGCGGGCAAGAGCTATCTCAATCAGGATGCGATCCTTCTCGCGGCGCGCCTCACCGGCGCGGGCGCCATCCATCCCGGTTACGGCTTTCTGTCGGAGAACGCCGCATTCGCAGACGCGGTCGAAAAGGCCGGGCTGGTCTTCATCGGCCCCACGTCTTCGTCGATCGCGACCATGGGCGACAAGATCGCGGCCAAGCGGGCGATGATGGCGGCCGGCGTCCCCTGCGTCCCCGGTCCCGATACCGCGCTGCCTGACGATCCGGCGTTGGTCGAGCGCATTGCGCTGGAAATCGGCTATCCGGTCATCGTCAAGGCGTCTGGTGGCGGCGGCGGGCGCGGCATGCGCGTCGTGCCGGAAGCCGGCCAGCTGCAGGAAGCTATCGCGCTGACGCGGGAAGAGGCGCGCAAGGCCTTCGGCTCGCCCTCGCTCTACATGGAGAAATTCCTGGAGCATCCCCGCCACATCGAGATACAGGTTCTTTGCGACGATCACGGCAATGCCGTGTGGCTGGGGCATCGGGACTGCTCCATGCAGCGCCGCCATCAAAAGGTGGTGGAGGAAGCACCGGCGCCGGGAATCGCGCCCGATGTCATCCAGCCGGTCGGCATGGCATGCGTCGAGGCCTGCCGCCAGGTCGGCTACCGGGGCGTCGGAACCTTCGAATTCCTCTATGAAAACGGCGCTTTCTATTTCATCGAAATGAACACGCGGCTCCAGGTCGAGCATCCCGTCACCGAGATGACGAGCGGGCTCGATATCGTCCAGGCGCAGATCAAGGCGGCCCAGGGGGAGATTCTGGATCTCGCCCAGGACGATGTGGCGTGCGAGGGCCATTCCTTCGAATGCCGCATCAATGCCGAAGATCCCGAAACCTTCCTGCCGTCGGCGGGTGTCATCAGCCATCTGGCCTTGCCCCAGGGGCCGGGCATCCGCGTCGATACGCATATCCATGCCGGCTATAAGGTTCCGCCCTATTACGACTCGCTGATCGCCAAGCTGATCGTGCATGCGCCGACGCGGGCGAAAGCCATGGCCAGGATGTGCGAAGCGCTTGCCGGCACGGAGATCGAGGGGATCGCCACCAATCTTCCCTTCCTCAAGGCCCTGTTCGAGGACCACGCTTTCGCGCGCGGCGAGACGGATATCCATTATCTCGAGCAATGGCTGAAACTGCGGAGGGCGGCGGCATGAGCGCGATCGACTTCAGCGATCCCACCACCATCGCATCCCTGACCGAGGCGCTGACGGCCGCTGGCGTGGACGGGCTGGAAATCTCCCACCCAGACGGACAGCTGCGCATCCTCATCTCAGGGGAGGGCGGCGCCCGGATCAGCGCGACGGACGCAACGCCGCGCGCTCCAGGCTCCGCACCTGTCGTCGTCAAGGCGCCGATAGCAGGACATTTCTGCGTCGAACATCCCGCAGCCTCCGCCGCGGCTCACACTCTGCCGCGCTCCGTATCCGATGCCGATATCCTCGGCTTCATCAGGATAGGCCATGTGCTGCTTCCCCTTCGCGCCGGCCGCTCCGGTGTTTTGACCAAGCTGCTTGCCGAGCCAGGCGCGCTGATCGGCTTCGGTGATCCTCTGTTCGAAATCGAGTTCTCATCATGATCGTCACGACGAACAGGCATGCGCAACGCGAGATCGTTCCAGCCACCCAAGCCCGGGCGCGGGTTTCCGCAATCGGTGCCAAGGCCTTCCTGCTCGAAGCGCCAGGCGATTTCGATCTTGCCGCGCAGCGGCGGATCTGGGCCCTGTCCCGGACCGTCAAGGGATGGGCGGAGCTTGCCGAGGATATTCCCGGGATGACCAACCTGCTGGTGATCTTCAAGGAGACGCCGGAGGATCCCGATGCGGCGGTCGCCCGCCTGCTTGAGGCATGGGAGAATGCGCAGAGCATCGATCTCGAAGGCAAGACCATCGAAATTCCCGTCCACTACGGCGGCGAACATGCAACAGATCTTCCCGCCCTTTGCGATCTCTCGGGCCTCACCGATCGCGAGGTCGTGCGCATCCATCACGAGGCAACCTACCGTGTTTTCGCCTTGGGCAGCGCGCCCGGTTTCGGCTATCTGCACGGCCTCGACCCGCGCATCTATATGCCGCGAAAGACCGTGCCCTCGCTGAAGATGGCCAAGGGCTGCGTGACCATCGGCGGCATGCAGACCGGCGTCGCCATGCTGACCGGTCCCAACGGCTGGAATTCCATCGGTTTTGCCACGCTTGAGATGTTCGACCCCGCCTCGCCGAACCCTGCCATGATGGCGCCGGGAGATACGGTGCGGTTCTTGCCGGCAAGGATCGAACTATGATCGAGATCCTGGAAAGTGGCCCTTTCAACACGGTACAGGATCTGGGGCGGCCCGGTTATCGCGACATCGGCGTATCGGCGAGCGGCGCGATGGATCCGCTCGCGGTCCGGATCGGCAATATTCTCGTCGGCAATGACGAGAATGCGGCCGTGATCGAGGTGCAGACCTTCCCGTTCCGCCTGTGTTTCGAGCGGCGCACCGTCTTTGCCGTGACCGGCGCCGACGGCAATCCTCGTCTCGACGGATCGGAATTACTGCCCTGGTGCGCCCATGTCGCCGAAGCCGGACAGGTTCTCGAATTGAAGCAGCCGCCGCGGCTGGCGCGCTCCTATGTCTCGTTCGGCGGCGGGCTGGATATCCCTGTCGTCATGGGCTCGCGCAGCACGTCGCTGCGCGGCGGCTTCGGCGGCAATTCCGGCCGGCCGCTGGCGAAGGACGACCGGCTCACCGTCGGCGAGGATCTGGAGATTGCCATGCTGCCGGCCACGGGCCTTGCCGTTATCGAGCCGGCCGTGGCACTGCGCGAGGTCTTCCCGGCTCCCGTCGACGGCGTGCTGCCGATCCGCGCGCTGCCGGCCGGCGAGCACGATCTTTTCGCGGCAGACGGCGAAGCCTTCTGGAGCCAGACCTGGCGGATTTCCTCGCGCAGCGACCGGACCGGCTACCGCCTGTCCGGCGAGCCGATCACGCCGACCGCATCGATCGAGATGCGCTCCCACGGCGTCGTGCCCGGGGTGATTCAGGTGCCGCCCGGCGGCGAACCCATCGTGCAGATGAGCGATGCGAATACCGCCGGCGGATATCCGAAGATCGCCGGCGTGATCGAATGTGATCTCTGGCGGCTCGGCCAGGCCCGCATCGGCGCCCGCCTGAAATTCGTCCGCTCGACGCATGCGGAAGCGCGCGCGGTCGAACAGGCTGTCGGCCGTTATGTCGAGGATGTCAGGCAGACGTCGCAAATAGTCAAACGCGCGCTGAAGGCGATGGCCTGATGTGGGCATGCGAGAAAGAGCCCGAGGCCGACAGAAGGAGGAACTCATGAAAATCGATCTGAATTCCGACATGGGCGAAGGATTTGGCCCCTACCGGCTCTGCGACGACGAGGCGATGATGAAGATCGTCTCCTCGGCCAACATCGCCTGCGGCTTTCACGGCGGCGACCCCGATACGATGGGGCGCATGGTGCGGCTGGCAAAACAGAATGGCGTCGGCATCGGCGCGCATCCCGGCCTGCCCGACCGACTGGGCTTCGGCCGGCGCGAAATGCCATTTTCGGCGGACGAGCTTCGCCAGCAGATGCTCTACCAGCTTGGCGCCTTGATGGCGATTGCCAGAGCCGAGCGGGTCGCCGTCTCCCATATCAGCTTCCATGCCGCCATGGGCAATATGGTCAACCGCGATCCTGTTCTCGCCGACCTGATGATGGATGCGATCGCGACCGTTGACGCCAATCTCGTCGTCTTCGTCACCTCGGGCAGCGAGATTGAGCAGGCCGCGAAGCGCGCGCGTCTGAAGACGCTGGCGCTTTTCCTTGCGGACCGGGCCTATGACGCCGACGGCAAGCTCGTCGCGCGCGGGCTGCCGGGCGCCGTCATCAAGGACGAAGCCGCGGTGCGCGCGCGGGTGCGAAAATTCCTCCTCGACGGCAGCGTCGAGACCATCGACGGCGCCGTGATCGCCATGCCGGCGCGCTCCATTCTCGTCCATAGCGACACGCCGGGCGCCCTCGAGCTTGCCGGCATCGTGCGCGGCGAGATCGAAGCTACCGGCGCCACGCTCGCTCCCGCCGCCGAACTCGCAGAATGAATGCAATCCCGATCGCCTGCAGGCGATCTTTCGTTTCAATCCCTTATCGAAGGACCATGTCGATGTCCCTCATCGCTGACCGCCTGAAAAATGTTTCCATATCCGCATCCGCCGCCATGACCCAGCGCGCCCGGGAATTGGCCGCGAAAGGCATCAAGGTCGTCAGCCTCTCCTCCGGCGAACCGGATTTCCCGACGCCAGCGCACGCGATCGAGGCGGCCCATGCGGCTGCCCTTGCAGGCGATACGAAATATCCGCCGATGGACGGCACGCCGGCGCTGAAGGCCGCCATCATCCGGAAGTTCAAGCGCGACAACAATCTCGACTACGATGCCAGCCAGATCGTCGTCTCAGGCGGCGGCAAGCAGGTGATCTTCAACGCCATGCTGGCGACCTGCAATCCGGGTGACGAAGTGGTCATCCCCACCCCCTCCTGGGTCAGCTATGCCGACATCGTCAAATTCGCCGGCGGCGTGCCGGTCGCTGTCCCCTGCCACGAAGAGACCGGCTTCAAGCTGCGTCCTGAGGATCTGGAAGCGGCGATCACGCCGCGCACCAAATGGCTCTTCCTGAATTTCCCGAACAATCCGACCGGTGCTGCCTGCTCCCGGGCGGAGATGGCAGCCATTGCCGAGGTCATGCTGCGCCATCCCCATGTCTGGATCATGACTGACGACATCTACGAGCACCTCGTCTACGACGACTTCCAGTTCTGCACGATGGCGGAAGTCGAGCCGAGGCTCTACGACCGCGTCCTGACGATGAACGGTGTCTCTAAGGCTTACGCGATGACGGGCTGGCGGCTCGGCTTCTGCGCCGGCCCGAAGGATCTGATCTCGGCCGTCAGCAACGTCAACGGCCAGAATGGCGGCGGCATCGCGACGCTGACGCAGGCCGCGGCGACCGCAGCGCTCGACGGGCCTCAGGACCTCCTGAAGGAGCGCGCCGCAATCTACAAGAAAAGACGCGACTTCGTCCTCGGCAGATTGTCGGAGGTGGAAGGCCTGCGTTGCCATAGACCAGAAGGCGCCTTCTATATCTATCCCAACATCTCGGGTCTGATCGGCAAGACCAGCAAGGGCGGGCGAAAGATCGAGACGGATGTCGACTTCGTCATGGCGCTGGTGGAGGAGCATCATGTCGCGACCGTGCAAGGCGCGGCTTACGGAATGAGCCCCTTCTTCCGCATTTCATACGCCACCAGCATGGAAAAGCTCGGCGAAGGCTGCGCGCGCATCGCCCAGTTCTGCAAGGAGATGCGCTGACCGCTTTTAACCTTTTAGCCGGGCCGTCAGTTCCAGAAGGATGTCGCGGACGGCGAGGGCCGGTTCCGACAAAGGATTCTGGTCGGAAACGCAAAGCGAAAGCGTTTCCTCTATCCTGGGCGAGACGAGCCGGCAGATCAGCGGCTCGCCCGATTCCGAGACGATGCGATCGGCTATGGCCCGCGGCATGATCGTCGCGCCGAGACCGCTCGCGACAGCGCGGGCGAGCGTACGGACGATTTCGACTTCCGCCACGACTTTCAGATTGGTGCGCGTGCGCGTGAAGGCGGTATCGACTGCGCGGCGGACGAAATTATAGGCCGGCGGCAACAGCATCGGCATCCCGTCGAGAGCATTGACCGGAACCGGCTTCGCATCCGCTTCGATCGCAAAGTCGCGATGGGCAACGAGGAAGAATTCCTCGCTGAGGATCGGCTCGAACCGCACACCCTTGATCGGGCCGGTTCCATGCAGAAGCGCCATTTCCAGCCGGCCGTTCATGATCATCTGGCTATAGGTCTGGCCGACACTTTCGGTCAGATGCAGCAGGATGCCGGGATGCAGTTTCCTGGTCTCGGCGAGCAGATCGACCGAGAGCGTCGCGGCGCTGCTGAAGGGCACCAGGCCGACGGAAACGCGCCCCGCAAGCGAGTTGCCGGCGGCGGAAGCATCGGCCTGCGCCTGCTCCATCTGCCGCAGGATGATCTGCGCATGGCGATACACCGCATGTCCCGCATCGGTCATGCTGACGCCCTGCTGGCTGCGGATCAGCAGCTTGTGGCCGAAATGCTCCTCCAGTGCCGCAAGCTGCTGGCTCAGCGCCGGCTGGGCGATATGCAAAAGATCCGCCGCGCGCGTGATGCTGCCGCTGTCGACGATCACGATGAAGGATTTGAGACGTCTGATGTCCATGAGGATCGGGGTACCATTCTAATCTGCATGGCAGCATGTTTGCAGAGGCGCATTGCTTTTGCAACGCGACGCGGTCTCGGGCTCCGCGCACAAGGATGCTCCGCAGCCCTATTGTCTCTGCTTCTGCAGGCCGCGGCTGCTCCATAACCGTTGCTTATTGCTCCAGAGATAATCGGTCTTAGGCAAGGGGTTAAAGCTTCGCTACTGTCTCAATCAACAACAAGGGAACGACAATGCCATTCTCCGACTACAAGACCGCACTGGTAACCGGCGCATCTTCCGGAATCGGCGCAGCCGTTGTCGAGCGGCTCCGCCGGGAGAACATTGAGGTCCATGCCGTAGCCCGCAGTGCGGACGCGCTGCAGCAGCTGGCAGAACGCACCGGCTGCATCCCTCACGTCATCGACGTGACCGACCGCCAGGCGATGGCCGAGCTCGCGGGTCGGGTGGAATTCGACATTCTCGTCAACAATGCCGGCGTCGACCGGCCGAAGAAATTCCTGGAAGCCGACGAGGGCGATATCGATCTTCTCGTCGACGTCAATCTCCGCGCGGTCCTGCACCTCTGCCGCCTGGTCGTGCCCGGCATGGTGGCGCGGGATCGCGGCCACGTCATCAATATCTCGTCGATCGCCGGCGCTTATAATTTCGGCGGTAACTCCTCCTATCACGCCACCAAGGCCGGCGTGAGCATGCTGTCCAACCAGCTGCGCATCGACGCTTTCGGCAAGCGGGTGCGGGTCACGGAAATCTGCCCCGGCCGCGTCGCCACCGACATTTTCAACCATGTCCATGGCAACGACCCCAGCGTCCGCGAGAGGTTCATCGACGGCTTCGAACTGCCGCAGGCGACCGATATCGCCGATGCGATCGCCTTCGCAATATCGGCTCCCGTCGCGGTCAACATCGGACATATGGAGATCACGCCGACGCTGCAGGTCATGGGCGGCCTGCAGACGGCAAAGCCGCAGCCTGCGACGAAGACGGATCCATCCGAGGAGCCGGGCCCGTGAGCGGTTTCGATCTTTCGGCCATCCTGGGCAATCCCGAATATGCCGCCATGCTGCTGCATGGCATCCAGATGACCTTCATCATCTATGCCGGGTCCTGGACACTGGCGATGGCACTGGCGCTCGTGCTGCTGGCTGTGCGCCTGTCGCCCTTCCGCTTCGGCGATCCGTTGGTCGCCGCTTACGTTTCCTATCACAGGAACGTCCCGACGCTGGTGCAGCTGATGCTCTGGTATTTCGGGATCTTCACGCTGATGCCGAGCGGCCTCTCGGCATGGCTGGCAAGCCATAATGCCGAGGCGATCTTTGCGGTGATTGGCCTTGGCCTCTGCCAGGCGGCCTATTTCAGCGAAGATCTTCGTTCGGGTGTGCGATCGGTCAGCGACGGCCAGATGCAGGCGGCTCGCGCGCTCGGCCACGGTTACGTCTCGGCGATGCGCTTCGTCATCATGCCGCAGGGCGTGCGCAACGCGCTGCCGCCGCTTATCAATCACAGCGTCTCCCTGTTCAAGAACAGCAGCCTCGCGGTCGTCATCGGCGCGTCGGAACTGACGCATGCCGTCAAGGAAATCGAGAACCTCAGCTTCCGGACATTCGAGATCTACCTGATCGGCACGGTCCTCTACCTCTTCTTCTCGCTCGTGATCATGAGCGTCGGCGCCTACCTGTCGATGCGCGCGGATCCTGCCTGGAGGGCGCGCGCATGATCCAGGACATGGTCGCCATCATCCACGACTACTGGCTGCTGCTTTTGATCGGCCAATATCCGAACGGGCCGCTCGGCGGGCTCGCCAACACGCTGATCCTTTCCGCGCTCAGCATCGCTCTCGCCTTTCCGGCGAGCATCCTGTTCGCCTTGGCGCGGCTTTCCAAATCGCGGCTCTTGCGCTGGCCGGTCACTGCGCTCGTTTATTTCACCCGCGGCGTGCCCCTGCTGATGCTCATCCTGTGGAGCTATTTCCTGGTGCCGCTGCTGACGGGCGCCGACGTGCCGAGTTTCGTCACCATGCTGACGACGCTGGTGGTCTATCAGAGCGCGTTCCTGAGCGAGGTCGTGCGCGCCGGCATCGTCGCGCTGGGACCGGGCCAGATGGATGCGGCGCGTGCGCTTGGCCACAGCTATATGGGCGCGATGCGCTACATCATCCTGCCGCAGGCGCTCTACAACATGATCCCGAGCATCATCTCCACCTTCGTCTCGACGATCAAGGACACGACGCTCGGCTATGTCATCAACGTGCCTGATCTGACCTTTGCGGCAAGCCAGGTTAACAATCAGCTGCTGACGCAGCCCTTCCAGGTCTTCCTCATCCTGGCGATCGTCTACTTCATCATCTGCTGGACGCTCACCTACTTCGCCAATCGCCTTGAGCGGCGCATCACGCGGCGGCGTGCGGGACTGCTCAACGTCCCCGCCGCCGTGGTCGCGCCATCGAAAATCGTATCGGAGCAGCTATGACCATGTCCGTTTCAGCACAGGAATCGCAGACGATCCGGCTCTCGAAAGTCTGCAAGAGCTATGGCGACTATCCGGTCTTGAAGGACATTGATGCTGAGGTCGCGCGCGGCGAGGTGGTCGTCATCTGCGGCCCGTCCGGTTCGGGAAAATCGACCCTGATCCGCACGATCAATCGCCTTGAGGAGATCAACAGCGGATCGATCACGCTCGAAGGGCAGAACATTCACGCCGCCATGCGGGCGAAGGAACTCAATGCGATGCGCAGCCGGATCGGCTTCGTATTCCAGAACTTCAACCTGTTTCCGCATCTTTCGGTCGCCGAGAACGTCTCGATGTCGCCGATCCGGGTGAAGGGCGTTACGCCCGATGTCGCGCACGAAAAGGCCCTCAAGCTCCTCGACCGCGTCGGTCTTGCCGACAAGGCCCGCGCCTATCCCGGCCAGCTCTCTGGCGGCCAGCAGCAGCGCGTGGCGATCGCCCGCGCCCTTGCCATGGAACCGCCGGTGATGCTGTTCGACGAGCCGACGAGCGCGCTCGATCCCGAAATGGTCGGCGAGGTGCTCGCCGTCATGAAGAGTCTCGCCTCCGAGGGCATGACCATGCTCTGCGTCACCCACGAGATGGGTTTCGCGCGCGAGGTCGCCGACCGGATCTGGTTCATCGATGCCGGCCAGATCATCGAAATGGCGGCCCCCGAAGACTTCTTCACCAATCCACGCCATCCCCGCGCTCAGCGTTTCCTCGCTGATCTCAGGCACTGACACCAACGACCAAAAACAAAGGAGAACAGCAATGAACTGGAAATATCTGAGCCTCACCGTCGCATTCGCCGGCATGGCGGCAGCATTGCCCGCGAAAGCCGATCAGCTCGACACCATCATGTCGGCCAAGACCTTGCGCTGCGCGACTTTCGCCGACGTTCCTCCCTTCGCCTCTCCCGATCCGAAGACCCGCGAAATGGCCGGTTTCGACGTCGACCTCTGCGGCGCCATCGCCAAGGAATTGGGCGTCAAAGCTGAAATCAAGCCGGTTTCGGTCGAAGCGCGCGTGCCCGAGGTCAAGCTCGGCCGCGTCGACATCACCGTCGCCAACCTTGCCTATACGCTGAGCCGCGCCGAACAGATCCAGTTCAGCGATCCCTATTATCTCGCCAAGGAAATGCTGATCGTGCCGGCCGACGATGCCGGCAAGACGAAGGCCGATTATGCCGGCCAGCGCATCGCCTCGACCAAGGGTTCGACCTCGGAGATGTCGATCAAGCTCAACAAATCCGACCCGCTGACCTTCCAGGATACCGCCTCGGCCTACCTCGCCGTCCAGCAGGGCAAGGCGCGCGGCATGGTCGCCAACACCATGACGACGACCAAGTTCGTCAATGAATCGAAGAGCAAGGGCAAGGAAATGCGGATGATCGAGGAGCCGATGCTCTACCAGCCGATCGGCATCGGCATGGCCAAGGATCAGCCGAAGCTGACGGCCAAGATCAACGAAATCCTGCACAAGCTCGACGAGTCTGGCGAGATCAACAAGATCTGGGACAAGTGGCTCGGCCCGAACACCGAGTACAAGATGACCCGCACCGACAAAGTCGTGCCGCTCGCGCAGCTGAAATTCGACCCGATCCCGTAGACCGACCGGTCTCGGAACCTCCCGAAGACATTCAACCGAGACAAGACGGCGGGATTTGCCCGCCGTCTACCAACGATGTGAGGCACCCATGATTCATATAAAAGACATCGCTGAACGGCCCAGCAAAGCTGACATCGAGGCCGTTTCGAAATTTTCGCCGGCGACCATCCACGAGGCCCAGGGCCGCCGCGGCGCGCTTTCCTCCCGCCTCAAGCCCGTGGACTACCGCATGAAGCTGTGCGGCCCGGCATTCACGGTCAAATGCGCGCCGCGCGACAACATCATGCTGCAGCTCGCCATCAACTATGCCAAGCCCGGCGATATCATCGTCGTCTCGGCGGGCGAATATGAGGAGGCCGGCTCCTTCGGCGATGTGCTCGCCAATGCCTGCCTTGCCAAGGGCATCGGCGGCCTCGTCACCGACACCGGTGTGCGCGATACGCTTCAGCTCAGGGAACTCGGTTTTCCCGTCTTCTCGCTCAGCGTCTGCATCAAGGGCACGGTCAAGGAAACCATTGCGGCGGTGAACGACCCGATCATCGTCGGCGGCGAGACCATTAATCCGGGCGATATCATCGTCGGCGATGCCGATGGTCTCGTGGTCGTGCGCCGGCAGGAAGCGCGGGAAGCCGCTAGCCTCTCGCAGGCTCGTGAAGATGCGGAAGCCGGCTATATCGCCGCCTACAAGGCGGGCAAGTCGGTCATCGAGGTCAGCAAGCTGGAACCGGTGCTGAAGGCCAAGGGCCTCGTCGTCGATATTTGAAACGGCATCGGCGGCCCGGCGAAGCGAAGAGCGCCAGCGGAAGGGTTTCGCTACCTGGCGCTTGAGCAGATCTTCAGCCGCTCGATCAGCCATCGCCCCGCCGGCCCCGGCGGGACATCCGAGCGATAGGCTGCCGACATCGGCAGCCTCAGTCCGCCTGCGGGAATATCCTCCACCGTCAGCTCCACCAGACGCCCGGCCTCGATGTCCGTTCGGACCGCGTGTGACGGCATCCCGCCCCAGCCAAGCCCGTTGATCAGGAAAGTGTGCTTGGCGAAGAGATCGGCCAGCCGCCAGGTCTGGGGCGACATCACGCCGAACTCCCGTCCTTTCGACAGATCCGTTCGATCGGTCAGCACCAGTTGGACGTGCTTGGCGAGTTCGGCTCTCGAAATCGTTCCTTCGATCGCCGCAAGCGGATGATCCGCCGCTGCAACGACCAGGAACATCACGCCGGCGAGCGGCTCCGTGACGACGCCGGGCGGCATGGCCGGCAACGAGCCCACGATGCCGAAATTCGCCCGCTGATCGAGTACCGGCTGAACGGTGCCGCCGAGCGCCTCCACGAACAGCCGAAGCGGCACATTGGGAAACTGCTGCCGAAAATCCTTGGCTGCCTCGGCGATCACGTGAATCGGGAAAAAGACGTCGATGACGACGGATAGCTCCGGCTCCAGTCCTGCGGCCATTCCCTTCGCCTGAGACTTGAAGGCATCGACCTTGGCGATGACCTCGCGGGCGGTCGCAAGCAGCATATTGCCCGATGCCGTCAGTTGCGGATAACGGCCGCTGCGATCGAAAAGGTCGACACCGAGCTGGATCTCGAGGCTGCGGACCAGCTCGCTGACCGCCGATTGCGCGCGCCCGAGCTTGCGCGCGGCCGCGGAAAAGCTGCCCTCATTGGCGGCGGCGATGAAGGTCCGCAATTGATCGAGCGACAAACCATCCAGCATGGCGAACTCCGGTGACGTCGACCCTGCTTCGCGCCGGCGAGACAGCAACTTCGGTCAATCATATCTTAGTATCGGATAAACCGATAGATTATCTCGGAAAATAACGGCTATTCGGATGGTCGCGAACATGTCATCGAAGCGCCGCTACCTGAAACCACAGAACGGGCCAGCGTAAACAACACAGTCGCACCGCCGCACCTTCGCGACCATCCTCGACGCACTCCGCTGACCCAAGCGTCGTATCAACCCTATTTCTAGAGGTACCAATGCTCCGCCTCACCATCCTCCTGCTTGCTTGCCTTTCCGCCGCCGGATGCCACACGACGCAGTTCGGCCAATCGCTCGGCTGGCCAGAACCGCAGCGCACCGGCAGTTCCTATTGAGCAGGAAGGATCGAACCTTTGGAAATCGGTATCGACAGTTTTGCAATGCTCGTCACCGATCCGAAGTCGGGACGGTCTCAATCGGCGAGCGATCGCATGGAAACCGTTCTGGCCGAGGTCGAGACCGCCGATCGCGTCGGCCTCGACATCTTCGGCATGGGAGAGCATCACCGGGAGAATGCGCTCGATTCAGCGCCTGCCGTCATTCTCGCCGCCGCCGCCGCACGCACCAGGACCATCCGGCTGACGAGCGCCGTCGCGGTATTGAGTGCCGCCGATCCGGTCCGCCTGTTCCAGGAATTTGCAACTCTCGACCTCATATCCAGGGGACGGGCGGAGTTGGTGGTCGGGCGGGGCTCCTTCGTCGATGCCTATCCGCTCTTCGGCTACGACCTCAGGGATTACGACGCGCTGTTCGTCGAAAAGCTCGATCTCCTTCTCAAGCTCAATGACGCGCCGCGTATCGCGTGGCAGGGCCGTTTCCGGCCATCCCTGAACGGCGAGGGCGTTTATCCCCGCCCGCATCAGGAGCGTCTGCCGATCTGGCTCGGCGTCGGCGGCACGCCGGAATCCTTCGTCCGCGCCGGCACGCTCGGCCTGCCGCTGATGGTCGCCGTCATCGGCGGCAATTTCGAGCGCTTCCGGCCGCTCGTCGATCTCTATCGGCGGGCATGGCTAAGCGCCGGCCACCCTCCTGAAAAACAGAAAGTCGGCCTGCACGCGATGGGCTTCGTCGCCGATACCGACGAAGCCGCCAAGGATGTCTTCTTTCCCGGCTGGCTGCAGATGTTTACCGAGGCCGGGAAGGAGCGAGGCTGGCTGCCGCCGTCGCGCAGCCAATTCGACGCGATGTGCGGCCCCCGCGGAGCTTTCCTGATCGGCAGCCCGCAAACAGTTGCCGAAAAAGTCCTCGCCGCCAACGAGACATTGGGAGGAATTTCCCGCGTCACCTTTCAGATGAGCACCGCCGCGCTCGAAACGGAAGCGATGCAGCGTTCGATCGAGTTGCTCGGCACCGAGGTGGCGCCGTTGCTGCGCCGTGCGGCCGGAGCAGATCGATAAACACCTGTTATTGAAAATTAATCTCTCTCTTGCCTCTGGCGTTCCACCGGAACGCTGGAGGCGGCTTGATCTCGATGACCAAGCAGCAGCAGCGCATCTTTCCCGCGCCGCTTTTTATTTTCCTCCTTCACGTCCGATATTCTTTCCGCGCCTGCCTGATCGCTATAACGAAACGCTATGGCGGCAGAATGGAGTTATGTTGGCCAAACTCCGGCGCATGAACTTACTGTGACATAGCTGGCTGAAGCCGGCCTTGAAGAACCGCTTAAGCGGCGAAAGATGGTCCGAAGATGGACCGGAAGGTTTCCTAACACGGAGCGGAACAGATGACCTACTCGCTTACTCGCAGAGCTCTTTGCATGACGACCGCAATCCTGTCGTTGTCCGCCATCGTGCCGGGCCTCTCGGCCCCGGCAAGAGCGGACGAAGACACGATCAAGCTCGGAATTGTCGCGCCGATGAGCGGCCCCAACGCGCGCTACGGCGCATTTTCGACGCGCGGCGCGCAGCTTGCCGTCGACGAGATCAACCAGGCAGGCGGCGTCGACGGCCACAAGATAGAAATCTATTCGGCCGACAGCCAGGGCACGCCCGTCGAAGGCGTATCCGCCACACGCCGCCTCATTGACGAGGACGAAGTCTCCTTCGTCATCGGCGACGTCTCCAGTTCCGTCACCCTCGCGATGCAGCCTGTGGCCGAAGATGCGGGCGTTCTTCTTCTGAATGCGGCCTCCTCGAACCCCAAGATCACCTATGGCGCAGGCGTCGGCGGCTACAAGTGGACGTTCCGCAACTATCCGACCGACGAAAACCGCGCCTTGATCGTCGCCAAATATGCCGCCGAACAGCGCGGCTTTACGAAGTACGCCGTCCTCTCCGTCGATACCGATTATGGCCGTTCGGCGATCGAATTCACCAAGAAGTACTTGCCGGAATTCAAGGGCGAGATCCTCAGCGAGGATTATTACAAGGAAGGCGAGGTCGATTTCCGCAGCGTGCTGTCGAAGATCCGCGACAACGGAGCCCAGGCGATCATCATGTACGGCCTTGCCGATACGACGCCGATCGTCGCCCGCCAGATGGTCGAACTCGGCCTTGCCGGCAAGGTGACCCTCGTCGGCAATGGCGAGTTCAATACGGCCAAGACGATTGCTTCGGCGCCGACGGCGCTCGAAGGCGCGGTCGAGGCCGCAGCATGGCTTCCGGCGTGGGATTCCCCGGAAAGCAAGGCCTTCGTCGAAAAGTTCACGACGACCTACAACGAAGCACCGAACAACCATGCCTATGTGCACTGGGATACCGTCCACCTTCTCGCCAAGGCGATCCACGAAGCGGGCAGCATCGACCAGGAGAAGGTCCGCGACGCTCTCTCCAAGATCAAGTATAAAAGCCCTGTGGGCGAAGTGACGTTCGACGATCACAATCAGGCGCGTCTGCCGATGATCCTCCTGCAGATCGAGAACGGCAAGCCCAGCATCAAGGGAGCCTATACCGCAGACATCAAGTACCCGACCCAGTAATCGGGGTCGCGAGGAGTACAACCATGTTCTCGACCATTCTCGAGCAGGTCGTCAACGGAATCGTGACCGGCTCCGTCTATGCGATCGTAGCCGTCGGCATGACGATGATCTTCGGCGTCCTCAGGGCGATCAATTTCGCCCATGGCGAATACTACATGCTGGGAACGTTCGGGGCCTGGTTCGCGATCGACTATCTCGGCCTATCGTATGAGGCCTCGATCGTCGTCGGCGTGCTTTCGACGATCGTCATCGCCTATGTCGTCGGGCGCTTCGTGATGCAGCGCATGGTCGGCGCCCCGGCGGAGGCCGGGGTGCTCGCCACGCTCGGCATTGCGCTGGTTCTCCAGAATACCGTCATTCTCGTCTTCGGCGGCGGCTACAAGTTCTTCACCGGCGGTTATATCGAGCCGGTTTCGATCCTCGGCTTCAGCCTCGCCGAACAGCGGATCCTGATCCTGGTCGTGACGCTCCTCGTCTTCATCGGCCTCGAGCTGATGGTCACCTACAGCCGCATGGGCAAGGCGATGCGGGCAGTATCGCAAAATGTCGAATGCTGTGAGGTGGTCGGCATCGACGTCTCGCAGGTCGTGCTGCGGACGTTCATTCTTGGTGCTGCGCTTGCCGCACTTTCGGGCGTGCTGACTGCACCCGTCAACGTGAGCGTCTATGGCGGTATGGGTGAGCTCATCACCTTCAAGACGCTTCCGATCATCATCATGGGCGGCCTCGGCAACGTCCGCGGCACCTTCTTCGCGGCCATGATCCTCGGCATCGCCGAAAGCCTGGTGGCGACCTATGTCGGCCTCCAGTTCCGCGACACAGTCGGCTTCGCGACCCTGATCCTGATGCTGATGTGGCGACCGCACGGCCTCTTCTCCGCGCAGGCGCGCTTCTAGGCGCTCTGCAGGCCCATTCCTGACCTCGAGGACACGACATGTCTCTCACCGAAACCACTGCACAGCCGAGACGGCGCGATCTCAGGATCCCGCTCGCCGCCCTGTTGATCGCTCTCGCCGTGGCCGCTCCCTTCATCGGCAGCCGTTACGTCACGCATTCCCTGATCATCGCTCTGATCTTCATGCTGCCTGCGCACGGACTGAACCTTCTGGTCGGCTACACCGGTCTTCTGTCCCTGGCCCAGGCGGCCTTCTTCGGCATCGGCGCTTATGCAGCGGGTCTGCTGGCCGTCCACTACGGCACACCCTTCTACGTCAATATCCTTGCAGCTGCCGCCATCGCCGGCGGACTGGCCCTCCCGCTCGGCATTCCCGCCCTCCGGCTGCGCGCGACATCCTTCGTGATGTGCACGCTGGGCTTCGTCATCATCGGGCAGGCCATCGCCAAGAACTGGATCTCGCTGACCCGCGGCGACATGGGGCTCTCCAGCATCCCGAAGCCGCACTTTGCCCTTGGCCCATGGTCCTTCACCATATCGGGCACGACGAATTTCTATTACCTGACGCTCGCGGTCGCTCTCCTTGCCACGTTGCTCGTCTGGGCGATCGTGCGCTCGCCGGCCGGCCGGAACATGGTCGCCATTCGCGAGAACGAGACGCTGGCGGAATCCGTCGGCATCCCCACCTGGCGCTACAAGCTCATCGTCTTCATGATCAGCGCCGCCTTCGCCGGCGCCGGCGGGAGCCTCTACGCCCACTACCTGACGGTCGTCAGCCCGCTGACCTTCCAGATGTATTATTCCACCACCGTGCTGATCATCGTGCTCGGCGGCGGCGCAGGCACCATCTCCGGCACGATCATCGGCAGCCTGCTCTTCGTCGGCCTGACCGAGGCGCTGCGCGTCGCCCCCGAAATGAGAATGATCGTCTATGGCCTCTGCCTGCTGATCCTCGTGTTCTGGTTCAAGAAAGGCTTCGCTCCGCTGATCAACCGCTTCTGGGACGCGATCGGAGGTGCGAAATGACAACTCATCTTCCCATCCTGCAGATCAGAAATCTCAGCAAGTCCTACGGCGCGGTCAAGGCGGTCAACGATGTCAGCCTGCACATCGAGCGCGGCGAGATCGCCGGGCTCATCGGCCCCAACGGATCCGGCAAGTCGACCTTTTTCGACTGCTCGACGGGGCTTGCCCGCCCCGACGCCGGCACCGTCGTTCTCGACGGTCAGGACATCACTGGCTGGTCGCTGAACAGGATCGCCCGCGAGGGCAAGATGCTCCGCTCGTTCCAGAAGACCGTGACGTTCCGGTCGCTAGATGTGGAGGAAAATCTTGTCATCGCAGGCCAGATGTTCACCTTTCCCTCGCTCTGGTCGACGTTCGGCATCGGCGCCGCATCTCGAAATCGCGTGACCGGACTGCGGGAACGGGCGCGCGATCTCATCAAGATGGCCGGTCTCTGGGACGTGCGGCATCAGCCGGCGGGAAACCTGTCGGGCGGCCAGCAGAAGCTCATTCAGTTCGCCTCCATGCTGATGCCGGAGCCGAAGCTCATTCTTCTCGACGAGCCGATGGCGGGCATCAATCCGAAGATCATCGAGCGCGTGGTCGAGACCATTCTCTATGCCAACAAGAACCTCGGGGTCAGCTTCCTCGTCATCGAGCACAATATCGATGTCGTGACCAGCATCTGCCAGCGGGTGATCGTCCTGGATCAGGGCGCGAAACTCGCCGAGGGACTGCCGCAAGACATCATTCAGGACCAGCGCGTGAGGGAGGCTTACCTCGGTGGCTAATTCGAATCTCACAATTCAGGATCTGCGGGCCGGCTACGGCAACCTCGACATTCTGAACGGCGTCGATCTCGATGTGCTGTCCGGCCAGTTCGTCGCGCTCATGGGACCGAACGGCGCCGGAAAATCGACGCTGCTCAAGTCGCTCTACGGCATGACGACGATCAAGGGCGGCAGCATATCCTGGCGGGACAGGAACATTGCCGGATACAAGCCGCGCGCCATCCTCGGGGAAGGCATATCCTTCGTGCCCCAAGGCCGCTGCAATTTTCCGCTGATGACGATCGACGAAAACCTGCAGATGGCCGCCTATACTCTGCGCGACGCCAAGGTGAAGTCCGACAGGGACTATGTCTATGATCTCTTCCCGATCCTGAAGACGCGGCGCAACACGCTCGCCGGAAACATGTCCGGCGGCGAGCAGCAGCTCCTGGAAGTCGCGATGGCGGTGCTGCAGCGCCCGAAAGTGCTGCTCGTGGACGAGCCCTCCGTCGGGCTGTCGCCGGCCGCAATCGGCATCGTCTTCGACGAACTCCTGCGGCTTCACGCGGCGGGAATGACCATCCTTCTCGTCGAGCAGAACACCAAGAAGGCGATGGAGGTCGCGCAGCGCGCGGTCATCCTGCGTCTGGGCAAGGTGATCTGGGACGGGCTCCCCAAGGATATCACCCATGACGAGCTGGGTGAGCTGTTCCTGACCGGAAAGATGCGCGGCGAACTCGAAGCCGCGCATTAGACTAATCGCCCAAGCGGGCTTTATTTCACCGAGGAACCAACCATGAACAATTTCGTGGCCGCGTCGCGCGTGGCGCGCATCAAGATTTCGCCCAGCACCGCAGCATCGGCGCGGGCGCGCGAGCTGAAGGCGGCGGGCAAGGACATCGTCGATATGACCGTCGGCGAACCCGATTTCGATACGCCCGAGAATGTAAAGGCTGCGGCGCATGCAGCGATCGATCGCGGTGAAACCAAATACACGGCGGTCAATGGAACGCCGGCCCTTCGCAAGGCGATCATCGGCGACTTCGAACGCCGCCTGTCGCTGCAATATGCCGACAACGAGATCTGCGTCGGCGGCGGGGCCAAGCAGATCCTGTTCCTCGCCTTGATGGCGAGCGTCGAGAACGACGCCGAAGTCATCATTCCGGCGCCGTACTGGGTGTCCTATCCCGATATGGTGATCGCCAACGACGGCAAGCCTGTCATCGTCGAGTGCCCGCAGGAAAAGGGTTTCAAGCTGACGCCGGAAGCGCTCGAAGCGGCGATCACGCCGAAGACGCTCTGGCTGATCCTCAATGCGCCGTCGAACCCGACGGGCGCCGCTTACAGCCGCGGAGAGCTGGAAGCCCTTGGCGAAGTCCTGCTGCGGCACCCGCATGTCTTCGTCCTTTCGGACGACATTTACGACCAGGTCTGGTTTCGCGAGGAGCCGATGACGACGCTGGTCGCGGCCGTTCCGGCGCTGAAGGACCGGGTGCTTCTGACGAACGGCGTCTCGAAGTCCTACGCCATGACCGGCTGGCGCATCGGCTATGCGGCCGGACCGGCTCCGCTGATCGCGGCGATCAACAAGCTGCAGTCGCAGATGTCGTCCTGCCCGTCCTCGGTCAGCCAGGCGGCCGCCGCTTATGCTCTATCCGCGGATCAGTCCTTCGTGCGTGACAGCGTCAAGGTCTACAAGGAGCGCCGTGATTACGCCTGCGGCCGCCTCAATGCCATTCCGGGAATTTCCTGCCGGGTGCCGGACGGCGCCTTCTATCTCTTCCCGAACTGCGCCGGCGTGATCGGCAGAAAGACGCCCGAGGGAAATCCGATCGAAACCGATCTGGACTTCGTCCTCTACCTGCTCGACGGCGTCGGCGTCGCCGCCCTGCAGGGAGCGGCCTATGGGCTGTCGCCCTACTTCCGTCTTTCGATCGCAACCTCAATGGAGGCGATCAAGGAAGCCTGCGACAGAATCGAACGCGCCGTTGCGGATTTGCGCTAGAGCAATGTCGGGAAGGGGCACATGCTTCCTTCCCGCTGCAACTTGTTGAATCGGCGCGCCATAGTTTCCGAAAATCGATTCCGATTTTCGGGCCGATGCGCTAGGGTCCACGAAAGAGAGCGTGGACCATGAGCGTAGATTTCCGCAAGCTGAAAAGCTTCGTCAAGATCGTCGATACCGGCAGCGTGTCCCGTGCCGCGGCGATCCTTCGAACGGCACAGCCGGCGCTGTCGCAGCAGATTGCCTCGCTGGAAGCGCATTTCAAGCACAAGCTCCTGATCCGCAGCAATGTCGGCATCACACCGACCGAGGCCGGGCTCATTCTCTACCGGCACGCCCAGTTGATGCTGAAGCAGATCGATCAGGCGCAGATCGACATCAACCAGGCGACCGCCTCCATTGCCGGGCGCGTCTCGATCGGGCTTGCGACCTATTCGACGTCGAGCTCGCTTTCGCTTCCGCTGCTGCGCGAAATGCGGATCAGGCATCCCCAGATCGTCGTGCACATCAACGACAGTTTCGGACAGATCCTCAGCGAACTGATCATGACCGGCAAGATGGACATGGCGTTGATCTATGCCTCCGAACCGATCAAGGGCACGACGCTGCAGCCGCTTTTCAAGGAGGAGATGTTCCTCGTTTCGCCGCCCGGCGAAAACCTCCCCGGTGCCGCTGGCGAAGCCCTGGCCTTGAGCGCGCTCGCCGAGATGCCCCTGCTGCTGCCCAGCAAGAACCATCTGCTGCGGCGCCTGATAGACGATGCGCTGGCGCGCGCCCGCGCAACGCCGACGGTCGTCTCGGAGATCGAGTCGGTTCCGGCCTTGAGCGCCGCCGTCCTCGACGGACTGGGCTCGACCATTCTGCCGGCCTCGGTGGTCACGGCGATCCCTTCCTTCGCGGGTGCCCAGGTGCGCCCGCTGACCAGGCCGGTTATCGACGCCACCGTCTCGCTATGCGTGTCGGATCATCTTCCGCTCTCCGAGCCCGCTCTCGCGGCCAAGGCGGTGCTCCTCGAAATCGTCGGCCACATGACCGCAACCGAACATCCGGGCATTCGTCCCGTGTAGGATCGGCAGAAACCTTCCGGCCAGCACCTCCTCTTCACCGCCCGAGCAGGCGCCCTATCAACCGGGTATTGCAGCGCATCCGCTATAAGCAAACCCTATGGCGGCAGACGCGAGTTGTGTTGGCCAACCGCCGCCGAACTCACCTAACCTTGTGAGAGATAAGGGGTTCGGCCTTCGGACCCGCGGTTAACGGGCGCATGCGGCGCCGAGCTTCTGCTTCGAGGGAAACATGGCAAAACTGGCTTTCGACACTGGCGGCACATTCACCGATTTCGCTCTCCTCGACGACAGCGGCGAGCTGCATCTGCACAAGGTGCTGAGCACGCCGAAGAACCCGGCCGAAGCGGTCGTGCAGGGCGTGTCCGAGCTGCTCGAACAATTTTCCGCTTCGATCGCCATGGACAACCTGCAGGTCCTCGGCGCCACGACGGTCGTCACCAATGCCGTTCTCGAACGCAAGGGTGTCGAAACCGGCTTCGTCACCACGGACGGCTTCCAGGACATGCTGCGCATCCGCAACGAAGGCCGCTACGACCTTTACGACCTCAACATCAAATATCCCGATCCGCTCGTCACCCGCGCCAACAGCTTCGGCGCCGAGGAAAGGATCGCCGCCGATGGCGAAGTGATGACGGCGCTCAGCGAAGACAGCGTGCGCGAGATTGCCGGCCGCCTGCGCGAGAAGGGCGTGCGTTCCGTGGCGGTGTGCCTGCTGCACGCCTACAAATATCCTCAGCATGAAAAACGCGTGGCCGCCCTTCTGCGCGAAGAAAATCCGGACATCTTCGTCTCGATCTCCTCCGAGGTCTGCCCCGAGATGCGCGAGTTCGACCGCGCTTCGACCACTGTGGTGAATGCCTATACCCGTCCGCAGATGGCTGGTCACGTCGCCCATCTCGAGCGGGAGTTCGCCAAGAAGGGCATCGATCGCCAGGTTCTGTGGATGACCTCCTCCGGCGGCCTGGTGCCGAGCCGGCGCGCCGCCGAGCTTCCGGTCCGCCTCATCGAATCCGGGCCTGCGGCCGGCGCCGTCGCTGCCGCCGAGTTCGGCCGGGTTGCCGGCGAAACCAGCGTGCTGTCCTTCGACATGGGCGGCACGACGGCGAAACTCTGCCTCATCCCGAACGGTGAGCCGAATGTCGGGATCGACCTCGAAGTCGCCCACTACCAGCGCTTCCGCAAGGGGTCCGGCTTCCCGCTGAAGATCCAGTCGATCCAGATGATCGAGATCGGCGCCGGCGGCGGCTCGATTGCCGCGAAGAACCCGCTCGGCCTGCTCGACGTCGGCCCGCATTCGGCGGGCGCCATGCCTGGACCGGCCGCCTATCAGCGCGGCGGCACCCAGCCGACGGTCACGGACGCCGATATCCTGCTCGGCTACATGGGCACAGAGTCCTTCGTCGGCGGCTCCTTCAAAGTCTCCAGGGAAGCCGCGCACGATGCCATGGTCAAGCTCGCCAATTCTCTGGAGGTCAGCGTCGAGCGCTGCGCCTGGGGCATTCACGACCTCGTCAACGAATCCATGAGCAAGGCGGCCGCCATGCATGCGACCGACCTCGGCGTCGACCCGCGCTCGCTGCCGATGGTGGCCTTCGGCGGCGCCGGCCCGGTTCATGCCTATGGCATCGCCCGCAAGCTCGGCATCAAGCGTATCATCTGCCCGACCGGCGCCGGCGTCAGCTCAGCCATCGGCCTTCTGATCGCACCGGTCGCGGTTGATCTGTCGATGAGCCATCCGATGTCGGTGAACGCCTGGAATAGCGCCGAGATGAACCGCATCCTCGATGATCTCGCCGCACAAGGCGCCGAAGTAGTGTCGGCTGCGGGCGTCGCCAAGGAGACGATCGCAAACCGCTTTACCGTCGATATGCGGCATGTCGGCCAGGGCCACGAGATCACCGTCACCCTGCCGGATCGGAACCTTCCCGAAGAGGAATTCCTCAAGCAGCTCACCGACAATTTCTTCAAGCTCTACCGCGAACTCTTCGGCCGCACCGTGGCCGCATCCGTCGAGGTCATCACCTGGCGGCTTCGGGCGAGCGGCGGGAAAGACCAGGTCACCCGTCCTCACGAGACGCAGGCGGAAGAAGCCAGGAAGGGCAGCCGCCAGGTCTATTTCCAGGAACTGGGCGCCTATGCGGAAACCTCGGTCTACGACCATTACAAGCTTCCGGTGAACCACGAGATCAAGGGACCGGCCATCGTCGAACAGCGTGAATCGACGGCCGTCGTCGGCCCGAGTGGCATCTTCCATGTCGATGCCAGCGGCAATCTCGTGATCAATATTCTCTAAGGGAACATCAGATGTCGAAGCCCGTCACCGATTTCAACGATCCGATCAACCTGCAGGTCATGTGGAACCGCCTGATCTTCATCGCGGACCAGGCCGACAATGTGCTCGGCAAGACGGCGTTCTCGCCGATCGTGCGCGAAAACCACGATTATGTGACCGTTCTTCTCGACAGCAAGGGCCGGGCGCTCGCCCAGTGCACTTGGTCGATCCCGGTCTTCATCACCTCGCTGCCTGCCGCCGCGCAGAAATTCTTCCTTCCGAAATTTCCCGCCGGCGCGCTGGAGGAAGGGGACGTGCTGGCGACCAACGATCCCGAGATCGGCACCGGCCATCTGCCCGACGTGACGATGATCACGCCGATCTTCAAGAACGGCAAGGTCGTCGCCTATGCCGGATCCATCGCCCACCTGCCCGATATCGGCGGTGCGCCGCTCCACTCCGAAGCCAGCGACATTTTCGAGGAAGGCATCCGCTTTCCGATCGTCAAGCTGCTCAAGGCGGGCGTGCCGAACAAGGATGTGTTCGACATCATCGAAGCATCGGTGCGTCTGCCGACCGAAGTCCGCGGCGACCTCGAATCGATGATCGCGGCGAACAACGTCATGGGCCGCGAGCTCGTCAAGTTCCTCGACGAGTACGGTCTCGACGACGTCGACGGCCTGGCGAATGCGATCCATACGCGCTCGGAAGCGCAGACCCGCAAGGCCATCCGCGCGTGGCCGAACGGCAGCTATTGCGCCGAGATGCTGCTCGACGGCTATTACGTCGACATCACGCTCAAGGCAACCGTCGTGGTGAATGACGACTCGATCCATGTCGACTACCAGGGCACCTCGCCGCAGGTGCTGCATTCGATCAACTGCCGCACGAATTATCGCTACGCCCATTCGGTCTATGCGCTGAAATGCCTTCTCGATCCCGATACGCCGAACAATGAAGGCTGCATCACGCCGATCACCGACGATGCCCCGCTGGGATCGATCCTGAACCCAGAACAGTGGACGGCCGGCAATTCGCGCAATCTGATCGGCCACGCCATTCCGTCGCTGATCTTCAAGGCCCTGGAAGGCGTCGTGCCCGACAAGGTGATGGGCGACAGCGGCGGCGCGCCGATCTGGGCCGCAAACTGCGTCGGCCGCCGTGACGACGGCACGCAATACGGTTCGGTTCAGAATTTTCATGGCGGGCAGGGCGCCCGCGCCGAATTCGACGGCCTCGATACGCTGAGCTTCCCGTCGAACTGCAAGGTCACGGCGATCGAAATGTTCGAGATCGCGGTTCCGGCGCTGACGGAACGCAAGGAACTGATCGCGGATTCGGGCGGCGCCGGCAAACATCGCGGAGGTCTCGGACAGCGCGTGGTCCTTCGCAACCTCGGCAAATCGCCGATGAACATCTACCTCGCTTCCGAACGGGTGCGCCATCCCTGCTTCGGCGTCGTCGAGGGCCAGAACGGCACGGCGGGCAAGGTCTTGAAGAATGGAAAGCCGCAGTTTCCGAAGGGCAAGGTCGTCCTGAAGACCGGCGAGCGCCTCGAGGTGGAAACCCCCGGCGGAGGCGGCTGGGGCCGCGCAAGCGAGCGCGCTGCCGAGTTTATCGAGCAGGATCTCGCCGAGGGCTTGATTACGCCGCAGGCAGCGAAGACGGTCTATCGCTACAAGGGTGCCGATGCGGTCGCCGCCGAGTAGGAGATGGACATGGGTTTGCTGGATGGAAAAATCGCCCTCGTAACGGGGGCCGGGACCGGGATCGGAAAAGAAGCCGCGCTGCTTCTCGCCAAAGACGGCGCGAGCGTCGTTCTGACCGGCCGGCGCATCGAGCCGCTCAGCGAGGCTGCCGGCCTCGTCGCGGCGGCGGGCGGCAAGGCTTTTGTGAAATCTCTCGACATCGAATCGCGTGCGGACATCTTCGCCGCGGTCGAGTGGGTCAGGGAAAACGTCGGCCCCATCGACATTCTGGTCAACAATGCGGGCAGCGCCAGCAAGGTGCTGAACGCCCGGTTCCTCAGCGAAGAGGAATGGAATTCGACCGTCAACGTCAATCTGACGGCGGTTTTCAATCTCACCCAGGCGGTTCTTCCCGATATGATCGCGAAGGGCGAGGGAACGATCATCACCGTTTCATCGCTCGCCGCGCTCAATCCGAATCTCCTTGGCGGCGCCGCCTATGGCGCTGCCAAGGCCGGCGTGAAGAATTTCATGACCTTCCTGCACAACACCTACAGAAACCAGGGCATTCGGGCGACGACCATCCTGCCCGGCGAGACGGACACGCCGATCATGAACAACAGGGCCCGGCCGCCGCTTGAGAGCGAACGCGCGGTCATGCTGGACCCGCACGACGTCGCCAGGGCGATCGCGCTCTGCGCCAGCCTGCAGAAGGGCGCGGTCATCCCGGAACTGCATATCTGCCCGACCTTCATGCGCGACACGTCGGCCGATATCGAGGTTGCGCGCTGGGTGGGCGCGCCGGCCGGCACGCCGGACCTGCCAAAGAAATAATCAGGAGGAGCACATCATGAACGGTGCAAAATTGCGCGCCCGGCTTCAGGCCGGCGAACCCATTACCATGTTCACGCCGCATCATTCCTCCTCGGGCCTCGCCGCCCGGCTGGTCGAACTCGGCGCCGACTCCGTCTTCGTCGACTGTGAACACGGCACCTGGAGCTTCGAGGACGTTCGCGAAACCGCACAGATCGTTCGCTCGGTCGGGGGCGCTGCGATCATTCGGCCTCACTCCCACGAACGGCCGATCATCATCCGGTATCTGAACGCCGGCGCCGACGGGATCATGGTGCCGATGGTGGACAATGCCGACGAGGCGCGGGCCATCGTCGAGGCGGTCCGCTACGCGCTCCCGGCGGACCATGAAAAACGCCTGGTCGTCGCCATGATCGAGACCGTGGAGGCCATCGGCAACCTCGACGAGATCGCCAGGGTGGAGGGGATCGACGTCTTCTTCATCGGACCCGGCGACCTCTCCCAGGACATGGGCCTCCCGCCGGCCCCGGCCTTCGGCGAGCCCCGGCCGGCAGAAGTACGGGAGAAGGTTGCTGAAGCGGTCGGGAAAATCCGTTCCGCCGGCAAGATTGCCGGCACCCTAGTCACTGCGGACGAACTGCCGGAATGGCTCGAAAAGGGCGTGCAGTTCTTCTACATCCACTCCGACCCCTTCCTGAGGCGCGGCATCGCAGCGATCAGGCAGACGCTGGCGCGGTAGGGTGAAGGATCTCGAATTCCTCTTCCATCGAAGAGTGACCGCTCGGCTTGATCTGTTCCGGCAGCATGGAGAAACGTCGATGACGGACTTGCTTCCCATACGGCCTTGCGGCTACCCATATTGAGGAACGGCGCGGCCAAAGAATTGAACCGCACCATGCACCGATTGCACCGCCATTATTCGCAGCTATCATGGCGGCGGTGATTTCTTCTTTGTTCGCTCCCCTGCACGCCGGCGTCGCGTCCAGGCAAAGGCTATGTTCCATAATTCCGCTTATCTGATTTTTGACTGTAGCGGGTACATTCTATTTCCAAGCGCGACATGCCAGAAAAAACAATGGCTTCCCTTTGGAGATTTGGAATGTCCCGATGCTATTTGCAACTGACCCTCGCCGATCGCCGTCGCCTGCACCAGCTTGTCGAACGCAAGGTGCCGGTCAATGAGATGGCGCGCCAGCTCGGCCGGCACCGCTCGACGATTTTCCGCGAGCTCAAGCGGAATGCTTTTGAAGACCCGCACATGCCGGATCTGAGCGGCTACTATTGCGTCACCGCCAACGAGATGGCCCGGGAGCGCAGAGCCAAGCTGCGCAAGCTCGCCCGGTTCTCCCATGTGCGCCAATCGGTGATCGAACGGATCATCCATGGCTGGTCGTCACAGCAGATCGCCGGCCGCATGCGGCTGGAGCGCCATCCAATCTGCGTCAGTTATGAGACGATCTACAAGTTCGCCTATTCCGCAGACGGTCAGGCCATCAAACTGTGGTGGCACCTGCCGGAGCGGCGTGCGAGACGCAGATCGCGGCATGCCGCCGGCGTCACGGTCGCCGCTTCGGCCCGGAACTCAACATCCTCCATCGTCCCGATACTGTCGCCGAGCGCAAGCAGTTCGGCCACTGGGAGTGCGATCTCATTCAGTTTCGCAAGAAGTTCGGCAAGGCCAACGTGACCTCATTGGTCGAGCGGGTCAGCCGTTTTGCTGTCTTCCTTCGCAACAATGACCGGCAGTCGAAGCCGATCATGGACGGGTTGATCGAGGTGCTCCAACCCCTGCCCCACGCTGCTCGACAATCACCTTCGACCGAGGCACTGAGTTCAGCGAATGGCCCTATCTGCAGGCTGGCATCGGAACGCAGACTTGGTTCTGTGACCCGCAATCGCCTTGGCAGAAAGGCCCTGTGGCGAAATGGGCGGATGACACCTCTCCCGGATATACTTCATTCCGCCTTGCGAAAAAGAGGCGCTTGATAGGATCTGAACCTATGCGCCATTCCCAAATAGACGTTTGGAATCAAAGTTCCTGACCATGCCGAACGGCAACACGTTATCAGTTTCAAACTGAGCTGCCGGCGCGGGGCGGCCAATGTAATATCCCTGAAGCTGATTGATTCCGTACTGCTGCATCAGCCGCTGATGTTCAATAGTCTCCACGCCTTCAATGAGGATCCTCACGCCGCGATTGCGCAGCAGGCTGATGATGTCAAGCAACATCCTCTTGCCTCTTTCCGTGTCGCAGTCATGGAGGAAGGACCTATCGATCTTGATGGTGTCGAATTCTATGAGACGAAGCCAAGAGAGCCCTGCGAACCCCGTGCCAAAGTCGTCGAGCCAGACTTGAGCGCCCAGCTTTCTCAGATCGCTGATGCAACGAACCACATCCTGGTCGATTTCCAGCTCCACCCCTTCGGTAATCTCGAAAGCAAGCCGAGCGCCCGTGACGTCGAATTCAGCGAGTGTCGCTGCGACATAGCTGGCGAAACCTGGCATCTTGAGTTCAATCGGCGAAACGTTGACGCTTGCCACTTGCACCACGCCGGTCGCCAACAGGTCCCGGCAGACAGTGCGGATCGCCCACCGCCCCAGTTCGATGATCGACCCTGTCCTTTCCGCGACTGGAATAAATGTGGCGGGGGATACCGCCGTTCCGTCCAACATCCTCAAACGCATTAAAGCTTCAACGGCATCCATCTTGCCTGTCTGCACGTTGCGGATCGGCTGATAGACGAGGGAGACAAGGTCGTGTTCAACCGCGATCTTCAGGGTCGCAGCTATATCCTCGCTGTCATCGCTACTCAGCGGGTCTTCAGGATCGAAGACCCGCAGGGTGTTGCGGCCCGTTGCCTTGGCGGCATAAAGCGCCCGATCAGCTTCATGAATGACCTTGTCGACCTGCTTGGTCTGGTCCCGCGTATAGGAGACGCCGACACTTACGGTGATGACGGTGGTCCCGTCTCGCCTGTGCTCGTGCGGCCAAGCCAGCGCTCGAACGGCAGCACACATGGCTTCCGCGAGCTCCGCCGCTCTTTCCGGGTTCGGCATCGGTGTGATGACGATGAATTCCTCGCCGCCATATCGCCCGATGATCGCGTCATGGGACAAGGCCACGTTTTGAAGAAGCTGGGAGACCGCTACAAGACACCGGTCACCTTCTTGATGGCCGTAGCAGTCGTTATAGCGCTTGAAATGATCCACATCGATAAGCAGGACGGCAAAGGGCGCCCTCTGGTCCTGCCAGCGTTGCCAATGATCACGCAGACGTTGATCGATTGCCCGGCGATTTTCCAGGCCGGTCAACGAGTCCGTATTCGAGAGGTGCAAAAGAGCCTTGCCCCTTTCATCGGCCGCAGCCTGCTGCAAACCAGCTTCAAGAGCATTGAGGAACACTTTGTAGCGCTCTCGATTGAGCTGAAGGTTCACGTAAGAGGTAAAAATAAAGCAGGAAATGCAGAAGGCGCCGAGGATCAGCTTGTGGAGAAGCACCATAGGCACGAACAGATAGAGGGCGCCGATGAAGATGAGCACGTTCGTTGCGGAGGCGGCAAGAGCAACCGGAAAACGGAAACTGAAGAACAAGTTGACGCTCATCATAAAGATCGCGCCAAAAACCATATAATATGAGAAAGCGTCCCTGACCGTGGTCATCTGGCCGGTCAGAAGCCAGACAAGATAAGCTGCCAGGACGGACACCGCCGCGGCCATGTCGACCGTGTCGGCCTTTGCTTTGCGGTAGAGTAAGAGTTCCAGCAGGCAGAGCGCAGTGACGCCGACCGCCAACCGGCCAGCAATTGTGTACTGAACGACATCACCGATAAAAAGATAGTCCGTGAAAGAGTAGGCAAGGTAAGCAGCCACCGCTATCCAGAGGCCCTTGCGCGTCGCGCTCTTTCGGCCGCTCTCGCTCTCCTTACTATAAATGCGACGCAACTGTTCTGACGACAGTGTCGGCCGCGTGGCGGCGACTGCGGTCTCGGCTAACACGTGCATCATGCCCCTGCCACCCAACATCTTGCAGCAGTTGTCCTACACAGACCGCTAGCTGAAGCTGGATAGCCCTACACAGACCCCACATCAACCGATAACGCCCGAAACGATCCCCAAGCGGGCGGAGTATCTCTTGGGTTCACTAATACTTTCTAAAGCCAGGACGTGCACGGGGACGCTGCCGCCAACCTTTGCGCTTGACCTTCATGAAAATGGTAAGGATTTTATGCAATCTATTAAATCTCTATTTACCGACGAGGTTTCCTTGGTTCAGCCGCTTTTTTCCCTTGATGGCCAAAGCTTGATTACACCGCAGTCCGTCAGCAATACGCTTCTCTCACCTGGCAAGGATAATGAAACAGACCGCCTGCGAATTGCGGAGGCTGAGTTTGCAATCGTCATCAACATTGCCATGCAGCGATTCGCCGCGGGCAAAGGCCTGTCTGACGCAGTCAGGTGGTTGATTGGTCAGCTCCACGACATCCGGCATAAATTCGGCGCTGTTGTGTGGCAGAAGCTCATCCCGATTATTCAGGCCCATCCCTCGGCAGAGATTCTGCAGCAATGCCCGTTCACTCGTTGGTCCTTTGAAAAACCTCGCGGCTACTCCGGTGATGCCAGTCTCATAGACTTTATTTATGGGCATCCGGCGGTGACCGAAGAAGTGGCCAGATCGACCCTTCTCGGTCTGAATATCTTCGAATACACGATAAACGCTCCCGGCCCGGTAGCCGTAAGGGAGCGTCGCGAAACCCTGACCCGCTACGTCGATGAGACGGCTGCACGAATAGGTCGGGATACCGAGGTCCTCGCCATCGCCGCCGGTCACCTTCGCGAAGCGGAGGAATCAAAAGCACTTGCAGAAGGCAACCTTAAACGCTGGGTTGCTCTTGATCAGGATCCCCACAGTATCGGCTCGATCGCGAGCCAATTCCATAGAACTTCGGTCGAGCCTATCAATGGATCCGTGCGCGGCTTGCTGGCGCGAAAGCATCAGATTGGCACCTTCGATCTCATCTACGCAGCAGGATTGTACGACTACCTCACCGATAAAGTCGCAATCCGACTGACGCAGATTTGCATGGAAATGCTGAAGCCGGGCGGCGTCTTTCTATTTGCCAACTTCTCCGACGAGATGGCCGACGACGGATACATGGAATCCTACATGAACTGGGAGCTCCTCCAGCGTTCCGAGGCCGATATGTGGCGTATTGCCAATGGTAGTGCGCCGGAAAACACGGTTGATAAGACGGTCTGGTTCGGCGCCAACCGCAACATCATCTACAGCACGATAAAAAAGCTGTCGTAGGCTTCGACGGGCTGGGCGCTCACAAAACCGACGCGCCCAGCCCGGCGGCGTCGCCACTCGTGCGTGGCGATCGGGTTACTTTCAGCTCCAGGGTTGACATGAACTGGATCGAGGACGTAGCCTCCGCAGCATTCACCAGGGGGGTCCCGGCAAGGGGCTGAGATACTGCTGGACAATACGGCTTTGCCGGTTTGTGGCGCAGTGACCCGTTGAACCTGATCCAGTTCATACTGGCGTAGGGACGGTGCAAGCGCTCGAAGGCTGCGGATTCACGCGTGGAATCCATGCCGGCGTCTTTTCATCATTCCGGCTGACTGACTGGGTCTCCAACTGCACTTTGGAGCCTCAAACCATGACCATTGCCGCAAAGAACCTCACCCCAACCGTCACCACCGGCGCCCTGCCGTCATCGCGCAAGATCCACGTCGCGGGAGAGATCCATGCCGACGTTCAGGTCCCGATGCGCCAGATCAGCCTCCATCCGACCTCGGGCGAGCCGCCGGTAACCGTCTATGATTCCTCCGGTCCCTACACGATCGAAGGCGCCGATATCCGTATCGAGCAAGGTCTTGCCGCGCTGCGCCGCGACTGGGTGCTCGCCCGCGGCGACGTCGAGCCCTATGAGGGCCGCAGCATCCGTCCCGAGGATAACGGTTTTGCCAGCGGCGAGCGGCTGACGCCGGAATTTCCGGCAAAACGGCAGCCGTTGCGGGCCAAGGACGGCAAGGCGGTGACACAGCTGGCTTACGCGCGCGCCGGGATCATCACTCCGGAGATGGAATTCATCGCGATCCGCGAAAATCTCGGCCGCAAAGCCCAGGCCGGCGTGATGCTTCGCGATGGCGAGAGCTTCGGCGCCCATATTCCCGATCACGTGACGCCGGAATTCGTGCGCCAGGAAGTCGCCGCCGGCCGGGCCATTATTCCGGCCAATATCAATCATCCGGAATCGGAACCGATGATCATCGGCCGGAATTTCCTGGTGAAGATCAACGCCAATATCGGCAATTCGGCGGTGACCTCGTCAATGGCGGAGGAGGTCGAGAAGATGGTCTGGGCCGCCCGCTGGGGCGCCGACACCGTCATGGACCTTTCGACCGGCCGCAACATCCACAATATCCGTGAATGGATCATCCGCAACTCACCGCTGCCGATCGGCACCGTGCCGCTTTACCAGGCGCTGGAAAAGGTCGAAGGCATCGCCGAAAACCTCACCTGGGAGATCTATCGCGACACGCTGATCGAACAGGCCGAACAGGGCGTCGACTATTTCACCATCCATGCCGGCGTGCGGCTGCATTACATCCCGCTGACCGTCAATCGCGTCACCGGCATCGTCTCGCGCGGCGGCTCGATCATGGCCAAGTGGTGTTTGCACCATCATCGCGAAAGCTTCCTCTACGAGCATTTCGAGGAAATCTGCGACATCTGCCGCGCCTATGACGTCTCCTTCTCACTCGGCGACGGCCTGCGCCCCGGCTCGATCGCCGATGCCAACGACGCGGCGCAATTCGCCGAACTCGAAACGCTCGGCGAGCTGACGAAGATCGCCTGGGCCAGGGATTGCCAGGTCATGATCGAGGGGCCGGGCCACGTGCCGATGCACAAGATCAAGGAAAACATGGACAAGCAGCTTGCGGTCTGCGGCGAGGCCCCCTTTTATACGCTCGGCCCGCTGACGACCGACATCGCGCCGGGCTACGATCACATCACCTCAGGGATCGGCGCGGCGATGATCGGCTGGTTCGGCACGGCCATGCTCTGCTACGTCACGCCGAAGGAGCATCTCGGCCTGCCTGACCGCAACGACGTCAAAACAGGCGTCATCACCTACAAGATCGCCGCCCATGCCGCCGATCTCGCCAAGGGCCATCCCGCGGCGCGCATCCGCGACGATGCGCTGTCGCGCGCCCGTTTCGAATTCCGCTGGGAAGACCAGTTCAACCTTTCCCTCGATCCCGAAACGGCCCGCTCCTTCCACGACGAGACGCTTCCGAAGGAAGCGCACAAGGTCGCCCATTTCTGTTCGATGTGCGGCCCGAAATTCTGCTCGATGAGGATATCACACGATATAAGGTCGGAAGCGCAGAAGGAGGGTCTTGAGGCCATGGCCGCCCGCTACCGCGAAGGCGGCGACCTTTATGTTGCCGTCTCTTCGATCGAGGGGCCCTCTCCGATCGAGACCACGGGAGCCTGAGATGCACGTCCTCGTCAAAGGGGCCGGCATCTCAGGGCTCCTCGTTGCGCACGAACTGCAGGCCCGCGGCGCCGAGGTCAGCATCGTCGACCCGCATGCGAATTTCGACCGGGCCGCGTCGTGGCTCGCCGGCGGCATGCTGGCGCCGTGGTGCGAGCGTGAAAGCGCCGACGAGGCCGTGGTCCGGCTTGGGGCGCAGGCGGCCGACCGCTGGGAGGCGATCCTGCCCGGCCACGTCGTCCGCAACGGGACATTGGTGGTCGCGCCGGCGCGTGACCATGGGGAGCTGAAGCGCTTTGCCGGGCGGACGAGCAGTTACCGATGGGTGAAAGAGGAAGACATCGCCCTGCTCGAGCCGGCTCTTGCCGGCCGGTTCCGGCATGGCCTGTTTTTCCCCGAGGAAGCGCATCTCGATCCCCGGCGGGCACTCGTCGCGCTGAAAGACAAACTGTCGGCGCAGGGCGTCTTCTTCGCAGGCGGCGCTGTGGAGGACGGCGATTTCTCCGATATTGTTGACTGCACGGGTGCTGCGCGCATTGGCCAGGTTGACGACCTGCGCGGCGTGCGAGGCGAAATGCTCTATCTGCACAGCGATGAAATAGAGCTTTCACGGTCCGTCCGCCTGCTTCATCCCCGCATCCCCGTCTATGTCGTGCCCCGCGGCGGCGGCCTCTTCATGGTCGGCGCGACCATGATCGAGAGCGATTTCGGCGGGCCGATCACCGCACGCTCGCTGATGGAATTGCTGAACGCGGCTTACACGCTGCATCCAGCCTTTGCTGACGCGACCCTTGTCGAAACCGGAGCCGGCATTCGCCCGGCCTTCCCCGACAACCTCCCCCGGGTGATGCGGCAAGGCAATGCCGTCGTCGTCAACGGCCTTTATCGCCACGGTTTTCTCCTGGCGCCCACAATGGCGGCAAAAGCCGCCGATCTCGTCTTTTCCGGACGGACGAAGCAAAGGAGCTCCCAATGCGTCTGATCATCAATGGCGAACCCCAGACAATCGCCGCAAGCACGCTTTCGCAGCTGCTCACCGCACTCGACTACGAGGGAGAATGGCTGGCAACCGCGGTCAACGGCGAGCTCGTTCCTCGCGAGGACCGCGACGATCACGCTCTCAACGACAATGACCGGGTCGAGATCCTGACCCCGATGCAGGGAGGCTGACATGCTTGATCTCTACGGAAACCAGATCGGATCGCGGCTTCTTCTCGGGACCGCGCGCTACCCTTCGCCGGCGGTCCTCGCCGACGCCGTCAAGCGATCCGGAACGGACATCGTCACCGTGTCGCTGCGGCGTGAAGCTGTCGGCGGGCGCAGCGGCAACGTCTTCTTCGACATGATCCGCGCGCTCGGAGTGCGCGTGCTCCCCAATACCGCCGGCTGCCATGGCGTCTCCGAGGCGGTGCTGACGGCCAAGATGGCGCGCGATGTGTTTCAGACCAACTGGATCAAGCTGGAGGTGATCGGCAACCATGATACGCTGCAGCCTGACGTATTCGGGCTCGTCGAGGCCGCCCGGATCCTTTGCGGCGAAGGTTTCGAGGTCTTTCCCTATACGACCGACGATCTGGTGGTGGCCGAGCGCCTGCTGGAGGCGGGGTGCAGGGTACTGATGCCCTGGTGCGCACCGATCGGGACGGCGGCTGGGCCGCTCAATCTCTCCGCCCTTCGATCCATGCGGGCGCATTTTCCCGATGTGCCGCTGATCGTCGATGCGGGGATCGGGCGGCCGTCGCATGCAACGACCGTGATGGAATTGGGTTTCGACGCGGTCCTGCTCAACACCGCAGTTGCCGGCGCGGGCGATCCCGCCGCCATGGCGGAAGCCTTCGCCAAAGCGATCGATGCCGGCAGGCAGGCATTCGGCGCCGGCATGCTGGAGCCGCGCGACATGGCGGTTCCCTCGACGCCGGTGATCGGAAAGGCGGTTTTCGCATGACGCTCGATCCTTTCTATCTGATCGTCGACAGCGCCGCCTGGATCGAGAGGCTGGTACCGCTTGGCGTCAAACTCGTGCAATTGCGCGTCAAGGAACGAGCGCTGGAGGATATACGCGCGGATATCCGAGCGGCAAAAGCAGTCTGCGAGACGCATGGCTGCCAGCTGATCGTCAATGACCACTGGCGGCTTGCCATCGAGGAAGGCTGCGATTTCATCCACCTCGGCCAGGAGGATCTCGCCGCTGCCGATCTTGCCGCGATCCGCAAGGCCGGCCTGAAATTGGGACTTTCCTCCCATGACGAGGCGGAATTGGACGTCGCGCTTGCGGCCCGCCCGGACTATATCGCGCTCGGTCCGATCTATCCCACCATCCTCAAGGTCATGCCCTGGGCGCCGCAGGGCCTCGATCGACTGCGCAACTGGAAAAGCCGCATCGGCCCGCTGCCCCTCGTGGCCATTGGCGGGCTGAACGTGGAGCGCATCGCCGGTGTGTTTGAAAACGGCGCCGACAGCGCTGCCGTCGTCACCGACATCACACGCAATTCCGATCCCGAGCGGCGAACTCTGGAGTGGATTGCGACAACGCGTGTGTTCTGCGGGGAAGGCTGATGAAGAACCCGCCCCTCAAATAGCCGTCTCCGAAAATCGTGGAAGCCACACCTTGCCAAGTTTTGCCATGGTGGCTACCTTGCCGCGATGAGCACTATGAATATCTCGTTGCCCGACAGTCTGAAACACTTCGTCGATCAGCAGGTCGCCGGGCGAGGTTATGGTACGAGCAGCGAGTATGTACGTGAGCTGATTCGTCGCGATAAAGAGCGGCAGCATTTGCGCGATCTCCTGCTTGAGGGCGCGTCATCTGCGGCGACCGAGCCGGTTGATGCCAATTATTTCGACGGCTTGCGCGATCGCGCCTTGAAACAAAGCTCCAAGTGACAGCAAAGTCTGTTATCCCCGCCAATCGGCTCGCGAGGACGCTAAGAGCGCCGTGGATTACTATGCTCGCGAGGCTGGCGCTCAAGTCGCGATAGGCTTCGTTGATGCATTGCAGTCGACATTTGCTTTGCTCGCCGAGCATCCTGCATCGGGTTCCTTGCGTTATGCATATGAACTCGGCCTGCCTGATCTGCGCAGCATAAAACTAAAGGACTTTCCCTATATCGTCTTCTATCTCGAGCAAGCCGATCATGTCGACGTATGGCGTATCCTCCACGCCAAGCAGGATATTCCGGCGTGGCTGCAAGATCCCGAAACATCGAATTAGCCCCATGGTCATGTTAGGCTGAAATGTCTATGGCCGAGAGATAGTCCGGCCCACAACCATGCCAGGAGCCCGCCATCCCTTTCACATATGCAGCGCGCTCCCTAAAGCTTTCGCCGCCGCCTCCATGATCGCTTCGCTGCGGGTCGGATGTGCGTGGATGGTGCCGGCGATGTCTTCCAGACGTGCGCCCATCTCGATCGCCATGGCGAAGGCCGCCGAGAGTTCGGAGACACCCGCCCCCACTGCCTGCAGGCCGAGAACGAGATTGGTGTCGGCGCGGGCGACGACGCGCACGAAGCCCTCTTCGGACAGCATCGTCATCGCCCGTCCATTGGCGCTGAACGGAAACTGGCCGGTGCGGCTTTCATAGCCTTGCGCCGTTGCCTCCGCCGGCGAGAGCCCGGCGCTGACGATTTCGGGATCGGTGAAGCAGATGGCGGGAATGCAGCGCTTGTCCCAGGCCCGCTTCCTGCCGGCGATGATCTCCGCCACCATCTCCCCTTGCGCCATCGCCCGATGGGCCAGCATTGGCTCGCCGGTCACGTCGCCGATCGCATAGATGCCGCGCATTGAGGTGCGGCAGCGATCGTCGATCCTGAGATAAGGACCGGCACGATCGAGATCGAGCTCTTCGAGACCGGATCCCGCTGTTCGCGGGCGGCGGCCGACGGTGACAAGGATGCGGTCGGCCGGCAAGGTCTCCCGCCGGCCGTCGGAGGTTTCGATGAGCAATGCCTCGCCATTGTCGGCAAGACCCATGGCCTTCGCACCCGTCAGCACCCGGATACCGCTTTCCGTGAGCTTGCGCAGGACGGGCCGCACCAGCTCGGCGTCATAGAGCGGCAGCACCTGTTGCGTCGCCTCGACGACCGTGACTTCCGATCCCATCTTGGAGAAGGCCGTGCCGAGTTCCAGCCCGATATAACCGCCGCCGACCACCACGAGCTTCTTGGGCAGCTCCGTCAGCGACAGCGCCTCCGTCGAGGAAATGACGCGGCCGCCGAATGGCAGGCTGGCAAGCTCCACCGGATCGGAGCCGGTGGCGATGACCACGGTCTCGGCACGGATGATCTGCTGGCCGGTTTCAGTCTCCACCTCCACGGTCTTGCCGTCGCGAAAGTGGGCGCGGCCGTGGACGATCTTGACCCGCGCCTTCTGCAACAGCCCGGAGACGCCACCCGTCAGACGGCCGACAATGCCGTCCTTCCAGGCGATGGTTCTGCCAAGATCGATCGAGGCGCCTTCGACGCGAATCCCCATCGGGTTCCTGCCGGCGAGCATCTTTCGCGTCGCGTCGAATTCTTCGGCCGCATGGATCAGCGCCTTGGAAGGAATGCAGCCGACCGTCAAGCAGGTGCCGCCAGGCTTTCCGGCCTCGACGATGACGGTATCGATGCCGAGTTGTCCGGCGCGGATGGCGCAGACATAACCGCCCGGGCCGGCGCCGATGACGAGGAGCTTGCAGACAATCTCTTTCATGGATCAGCCTTCGATGAAAATGAGCGCCGGGGTTTCGAGGAGCGTACGGATGCGCTGGACGAAGGTCGCCGCATCCCAGCCGTCGATAATGCGATGATCGAAGCTGGAGGAGAGGTTCATCATCTTGCGCGGCACGAATTGCGTCCCGTCCCAGACCGGACGCGTGGCGATCTTGTTGACGCCGATGATCGCGACCTCGGGATGATTGATGACAGGCGTCGAGACGATGCCGCCGAGTGCCCCGAGCGAGCTGATGGTGATGGAGGAGCCGGAAAGCTCATCACGCGTCGCCGTGCCCGAGCGCGCCGCTTCCGCCAACCGGTTCATCTCGGCCGCGCAATCCCAGATGCCGCGCGCTTCCGCATGCCGCACGACGGGCACGGTCAGCCCCGCCGGTGTCTGCGTGGCGATGCCGATATGCACGGCACTATAACGCGTGATGATGCCGGCATCGTCGTCGAAGGTGGCGTTGACCTCCGGCTGCTCGGAAATCGCCTTGACCAGCGCCCGCATCAGGAAGGGCAGAACCGTCAGCTTCGGATGACCTTCCCTGCGGTCGCCGTTCATGGTGGCGCGCAGTTCCTCGAGCGCCGTTATATCGACTTCCTCCACATATGTGATGTGGGGAATGCGCGAGGTGGACAGCACCATCTTCTCGGCGATCCGGCGGCGCAGGCCGGTGAGCTTGATCTCTTCGGTCGCCGTCTTCCTGGCAAAGCCAGCTTTTGCCGCCGCAGGAGCCGTTCCCTGGGCGAGGAACTGCTCGACATCCTCGCGCAGGATACGCCCGGCCGGTCCGTTTCCCTGCACCTGTCGGAGATCGACGCCGCTTTCCCTGGCGAAGAGCCGCACAGAGGGAGCCGCAAGCGGCCTTTCGGCCGGAGGCGACGCGGGAGCCGGCGCAGCCGCAGCAGCCGGAGCCGGCCGTGCAGCTTCGACCTTGACCGGTTCGGCAACCGGCGCCTGCGAGATCTGCATGGGCGGAGCCTCGCCGGCATCTCCCGCCGTCTCGATCCGCACCAACGGCGCCTTGACCGCGATACGGTCTCCGATCTCGCCGGCAAGCCAGATGACGGTACCGTTGACGGGTGAGGGAATTTCCACCGTCGCCTTGTCGGTCATGACGGCGGCGATCACCATGTCCTCGCGGACCGGATCTCCTGCCTTCACGTGCCATTCCACAAGCTCGGCCTCGGCGACCCCTTCCCCGACATCGGGCATCTTGATGATGAATTCGCCCATGGCTCAGGCCTCCATGACTTCGGCAAGCGCCCGCCCGACGCGGCCTGGACCGGGGAAATAATCCCACTCCTGCGCATGCGGATAGGGCGTGTCCCAGCCGGCGACGCGCACGACAGGCGCTTCGAGTTGATAGAAGCAATGTTCCTGCACCAGCGACACGACCTCGGCGCCGAAGCCTGACGTCAGGGTCGCCTCATGCACGACGACGCAGCGTCCTGTCTTCGAAACCGATTTGACGATCGTATCGAGATCGAGCGGCAGCAGGCTTCTCAAATCGATCACCTCGGCATCGATGCCGGCATCCTCGGCCGCGGCAAGCGCCACATGCACCATGGTGCCATAGGCAACCACGGTTACCGCCGATCCCTCGCGCCGCACTTCGGCCTTGCCGATCGGGATGGTGTAATGGCCGTCGGGCACCTCCCCCAGATCATGTTTCGACCAGGGTGTGACCGGCCGCTCGTGGTGGCCGTCGAAGGGGCCGTTATAAAGCCGCTTCGGCTCCAGGAACATGACCGGGTCGGGATCCTCGATCGCTGCGATCAGCAGGCCTTTGGCGTCATAGGGATTGGAGGGAACGATCACCTTCAGCCCGCAGACATGGGTGAAGAGTGCTTCCGGGCTCTGGCTGTGCGTCTGGCCGCCGAAGATGCCGCCGCCTGTGGGCATGCGCACGACGATCGGGCAGGTGAAATCGCCGTTGGAGCGGTAGCGGATGCGCGCCGCCTCCTGCGTCAGCTGGTCATAGGCCGGGTACATATAATCGGCGAACTGGATCTCGACACAGGGCTTCAGCCCATAGGCGGCCATGCCGATCGCCGTGCCGACGATGCCGGATTCGCTGATCGGCGTGTCGAAGCAGCGCGTCCTGCCGTATTTTGCCTGCAGGCCCTGCGTCGAGCGGAAGACACCGCCGAAATAACCGACATCCTCACCGAAAACGACGACATTGTCGTCCTTCGCCATCGAGACGTCCATGGCGCTACGCACCGCCTCGATCATCGTCATCCTGGCCATCTCAGTACCCCGCCTTCTGCCGCTGTCGGCGGATATGCGCCGGCATCTCGGCATAGACGCCTTCGAAAATATCACGCACCGAAGGCTTGCCGCCGGCGTGCAGCGTGCCGTGCGCCTCCGCCTGGCGCTGCGCCTCGATCACCTCATCCGTAATTTCGGCTTCCGCCTGCACGTGCCGCTCCTCCGACCATACGCCCTTGACGATCAGATGTTTCTTCAGCCGCAGCACGGGATCGCCGAGCGGCCAGGCCTCTGATTCCGTCTTCGGGCGGTAGGCGCTCGGATCGTCGGAGGTCGAATGCGCGCCGACGCGATAGGTTACATATTCGATCAGCGTCGGGCCGAGATTGCCCCGTGCGCGCTCGGCCGCCCAGCGGGCGACGGCATGGACAGCGAGATAGTCGTTGCCGTCGACCCGCAGCGCCGGAATGCCGAAGCCGAGGCCGCGGGCGGCGAAGGTGCCCGAGCCGCCGCGGGCAATGCCCTGGAAGGTGGAGATCGCCCACTGATTGTTGACGATATTGAGGATAACAGGCGCCTTGTAAGTCGAGGCGAAGACGAGCGCCGAATGGAAATCCGATTCCGCCGTCGATCCGTCGCCGATCCAGGCGGCGGCAATGCGGCTGTCGTTCTTGATCGCCGAAGCCATCGCCCAGCCGACGGCCTGCACATATTGGGTGGCGAGATTACCCGAGATGGTGAAAAAGCCATGTTCTTTGGACGAATACATGATCGGCAATTGCCGACCGCGCAAGGGGTCGCTCTCGTTCGAGTAGATCTGGTTCATCATCTCGACCATCGGATAATCATCGGCGATCAGCAGGCCCGCCTGCCGATAGGTCGGGAAGTTCATGTCGCCCTTGTTAAGCGCCTTGCGGAAGGCGCAGCTGACGGCCTCTTCGCCGAGATGCTGCATGTAGAAGGAGGTCTTTCCTTGCCGCTGCGCCATCAGCATGCGGGCATCGAAGGCGCGCAGCTTCATCATGTTGCGAAGCCCGGTCAGCAACTCCTCGTCGGAGAGCGACCCGGCCCAAGGGCCGACCGCCTCGCCATCACGGTTCAAGACCCGGATGATCGAATAGGCGAGATCGCGTATATCCTCGGATGCGACATCGACCTCCGGCCGCGGCACGGAACCGGCCTTGGCGATCTTGACGTTGGAAAAATCGGGCTGGCCGCCCGGGCGGACGGCAGGTTCGGGGACGTGCAGGCTCAAACGAGCGGAATCCACCATGTCTTTTCTTTCCTCCCTTTGCCGGCCGTGCCTCCCTCCCCGGAAGCAGGGCCGGTATGGTTCTTATAGATTGCGGGCAATCACCATGCGCTGCACGTCGCTCGTTCCCTCATAGATCTGGCAGATGCGCACATCGCGATAGATGCGTTCGACCGGATAATCGGCCATGTAGCCGTAGCCGCCATGGATCTGGATCGCGTCGGAACAGACGCGCTCGGCCATCTCGGAGGCAAAGAGCTTCGCCATCGAGGCTTCCGACAAGCAGGGCAGTTCCGCCTCCCTCAAGGCAGCGGCATGAAAGACCAACTGGCGGGCCGCCTCGATCCGCACCGCCATGTCGGCAAGACGGAAGGCGACGGCCTGATGCTCGAAAATCGGCTTGCCGAACGCCGTGCGCTCCTTGGCATAATCGCGCGCCGCCTCGAAGGCCGCCCGCGCCATGCCGACCGCCTGCGCCGCAATGCCGATCCGTCCCCCCTCGAGATTGGCGAGCGCGATGCGGTAACCTTCGCCTTCCGCCCCGAGCCTCAGCTCTGCAGGAATGCGCATCGCGTTGAAAGCGATCTGGCAGGTATCGGTCGAATGCAGCCCAAGCTTTTCCTCGACGCGGATCACCTCGTAGCCCGGCGTCTCCGTCGGCACGATGAAGGCGGTGATGCCCTTCTTGCCAGCATCCGGGTCGGTGACGGCAAAGACGATGATGACATTGCCGTTTTTTCCCGAGGTGATGAACTGCTTGGCACCGTCGATCACATAGTGGTCGCCGTCCCGCCGCGCCCGGGTTTTCAGGTTCGAAGCGTCGGAACCGGCCTGCGGCTCGGTGAGCGCAAAACCGCCGATCCATTCGCCGTTCGCCAGTTTCGGCAGGAAGCGCTGCCGCTGTTCCTCAGTGCCGAATTTCAGGATCGGCACGCAGCCGACGGAGCTATGCACGCTCATGATCGTCGAACAGGGCCCGTCGCCGGCGGCAATCTCCTCGAGTGCCGCGGCATAGGCGACGACGCCGGTATCCGAGCCGCCATAGGCCTCCGGCACCAGCATGCCGAGCAGGCCAAGCTCGCCCATCTCCTTCAGTTCCTCGCGCGGGAAAAGATGTTCCCGGTCGCGTTTGGCCGCCCCCGGCGCCAGCCGGTCGCGAGCAAAGTCGCGGGCGAGATCGCTGATCTGCTGTTGGAGGTCGGAAAGGATCATCTGCCCGCCTCCCCGCTAATGCCGCTCGATGGCGACGGCCGTCGCCTCGCCACCGCCGATACAGAGTGCCGCCATGCCGCGTTTCAAGTCGTAACGCTCCAGCGCCGCAAGCAGCGTCACCAGAATACGGGCTCCCGACGCCCCGATCGGATGGCCGAGCGCGCAGGCGCCGCCATGGACGTTCACCTTCTCATGCGGCAGGTCTAGATCGCGCATCGCCGCCATGGCGACGACGGCGAAGGCCTCGTTGATCTCGAAGAGATCGACGTCCGAAAGCGCCAGGCCGGTTCGATCGGAGAGCTTCTGCAGGGCGCCGATCGGGGCGGTGGCGAAAAGATTGGGTGCCTGCGAATGGGTAGCGTGGCCGAGGATGGTGGCGAGCGGCGTCAGACCGCGACGCTCGGCCTGCGAGCGGCGCATCAGCACGAGGGCTGCCGCGCCGTCGGAGATCGAGCTGGAATTGGCGGCAGTCACCGTGCCGCCGTCGCGGAAGGCGGGTTTCAGCGTCGGGATCTTGTCGGGCCTGGCCTTGCCGGGCTGCTCGTCGCGGCTCGCCACTTGCTCGGCTTTGCCCGATTTCACCGTGACCGGCACGATCTCGCTTTCGAAACAGCCGTCCGCGATCGCCTTCTGCGCGCGCGTCAGAGAAGCGATGGCGTAATTATCCTGCGCTTCGCGCGTGAACTGATAGGCCTCGGCGCAATCCTCCGCGAAGCTGCCCATCAAGCGCCCCTTGTCATAAGCATCCTCCAGCCCGTCGAGGAACATGTGATCCACGACCCGCCCATGGCCGAGCCTGTAACCGGCACGGGCTCTCTCAAGGAGATAGGGCGCGTTGGTCATGCTTTCCATGCCGCCTGCGACTGCCACCGAGGCGCTGCCGGCGGCAATCAGGTCATGGGCCATCATGATCGCCTTCATGCCAGAGCCGCACATCTTGTTGACGGTACTGGCGCCAGTCGCAAAGGGCAGGCCGGCATGGATGGCCGCCTGCCGTGCCGGCGCCTGCCCCTGCCCCGCGGGCAGCACGCAGCCAAAGACGACTTCCTCGATCGCCTCGGGCTCTACGCGGCTGCGCTCAAGTGCTGCGCGGATCGCCGCGGCTCCAAGCTCGGGGGCTGCCGTATCCTTCAGCTCTCCCTGAAAGCTGCCGATCGGCGTGCGCCCCGCACCGGTGATGACGATGGGGTCCTGCAATGCCATCTTTCCTCCTCGGGCAACGCTCACCGCGCGCCCATCCGCAATGCACCGTCGAGGCGGATGACCTCGCCGTTCAGCATGTTGTTTTCAAAGATATGGCGCACCAGCCCGGCAAATTCCGCCGGCCGGCCGAGCCGCGGCGGAAAGGGCACGCTCTTGCCCAGCGCTTCCTGCACTTCCGCCGGCATACCAGCCATCATCGGCGTCTCGAAAATACCAGGCGCGATGGACACGACGCGGATGCCATGCCGGGCAAGCTCGCGGGCAACTGGCAGGGTCATCGCCGCCACCCCGCCCTTGGAGGCGGCATAGGCCGCCTGGCCGATTTGCCCGTCGAAGGCGGCGACCGAGGCCGTATTGACGATGACGCCGCGTTCGCCTTCCGCATCCGGCTCCGCATTCTGGATGGCTGCGGCAGCAAGCCGGATCATGTTGAATGTGCCGATTAGATTGATGCCGATGGTGCGGGTAAAACTCACCAGCCGGTGCGGCCCGTCGCGGCCGATCACCTTCTCGGCCGGCGCGACGCCGGCGCAATTGATCAGCCCGCGCAGGCCGCCGAAGGCCTTGACCGCAGCGGCAACCACCGCCGCCCCTTCCTCGCCATCGCTCACATCGGCCTTGATGAAGCGCGCGTCGCTGCCAAGTTGCCGGGCGATTTCTTCGCCCGCTTCGGTATTGAGATCGGCGATCGTTACACGCCCGCCGGCCTCGACGAGCATGCGCGCCACTGCGGCGCCGAGCCCGGAGCCGCCGCCGGTCACGATAAAACTTGCTCCCGGGATCAACATGGATCTCTTCTCCTCGCCGCCGGCCCGTCTCCTCCAGATCATGCCGGCAGGCGGGATTCTATTCGCTCCTCCTATTGCAAGCGATGACGAAATTGCTCCATTATTTCGGCCAGTTTTGCCATAGCGGAGGTATAATGGTCGAAATCGAGCGACGCATGATCGCGCCCGGCTTCGTCGAGGAAGCGCTCGACAGCCTGCGGCGGCTCGGCAAACCGACAGCGCCGATCCTTGCGCAAGTCGGCATGCCGTCTCTCGTCGAACATCCGGTTTCGGCGGAGACCTACGGCGCGCTGTGGCTCGCAATCGCTGCAGAACTCGACGATGAATTCTTCGGCATGGGCGCACGGCCGATGCGCAGCGGCAGCTTCACGCTGCTTAGCCATTGCGTGCTGCACGCGCCGACGCTCGGTCACGCACTGCGCCGGGCGCTGCGCTTCCTCGATGTCGTGCTCGACGATCCCCGGGGGCAGCTCGTCATCCGCGATGGTCTCGCCGAGGTCGAGCTCAGGGATGCCGGCGGACCGCGTTCGGCCTTCGCCTACCGCACCTATTGGATCATTCTGCACGGCATCATCTGCTGGTTGGTCGGCCGGCGCATTCCGATCCGCCTCGTCGATTTCCGCTGCGCCGAACCCAAACAAGGGGCCGACTACCGGCTGTTTTTCGGTGCGCCGGTGCGTTTCTCACAACCGATCAGCCGTCTCGGCTTCGACAGCGCCATGCTCGACCTGCCGATCTCCCGCAGCGAGCAGGCGCTGAAACAATTCCTGCGCGGCGCCCCTGCTAATATTCTGGTGCGCTACCGTTACGATGCCGGCATCGCCGCGGCCGTCCGCCGCCGCTTGAGCCAAGCCACGCCCGCTACCTGGCGAAGCTTTACCGAACTCGCCGCCGATATGCGCATGCCGCCCTCGACGCTGCGCCACCGCCTGCACGCCGAAGGACAAAGCTACGCCGCCATCAAGGACGACATCCGCCGGGATCTCGCCGTCGAACTGCTGCTGAATACCTCGAAAACGATCGGCGAGATCGCCGTACAGCTCGGCTATTCCGAACCCAGCGCCTTCTTCCGGGCCTTCCGGAAATGGACGGGCAAGAGCCCAGAGGCTTTCCGGCGGGATGGTTCGGGAGAGCGGGAACGCGAGCGGTAAGGGAAAGACCCGCGTTGTTCCACACGCTCCCTCATGCCTGTGCTTGTCACAGGCATCCAGCGCGTCCAAGTCCTTGGGCGCAAGAGACTACCTTGAGCAAATGAGTCATTCACCGCGCAGACGCGCGGTGGCTGGATGCCTGTGACAAGCACAGGCATGAGGGTGGAGAGAGAGGCGCCTGCCATAGTGCCCTCCATAAGCACCAGCAAATACCATTCACCCACAGCACTTTGAACCTGCCGCAACCCGCGCTACATATTTCAGCGGGAGGAGTGCCATGTTTGATTTTTCGCTCGGCGACACCGCGGACGCGATCCGCGAAACGACGGCGCGGTTTGCCGCCGATCATATTGCTCCGCTGGCGGCGGAGATCGACGAAAGCAACACGTTTCCACGCCAGCTCTGGCCCCGGATGGGCGCGCTCGGCCTGCATGGCATCACCGTCGAGGAAGAATTCGGCGGCGCCGGTCTCGGTTACCTTGAGCATGTCGTTGCTATGGAGGAGGTCTCGCGTGCCTCGGCCTCGGTGGGCTTAAGCTACGGCGCCCATTCCAATCTCTGCGTCAACCAGATCCGCCGCTGGGCCTCGCCGGAGCAGAAGCACCGCTATCTGCCGAAACTGATCTCCGGCGAGCATGTCGGTTCACTTGCCATGTCCGAAGCCGGAGCCGGTTCCGATGTCGTCTCAATGCGTCTGCGGGCCGAGAAAAAGGGCGAACGCTACATCTTGAACGGCACCAAATTCTGGATCACCAATGCGCCGCATGCCGATGTGCTTGTCGTCTACGCCAAGACCGACCCGGCGGCCGGGCCGAAGGGCATTTCCGCCTTTATCATTGAAAAGGGCCTGCCCGGCTTCAGCGTGTCGAACAAGCTCTCCAAGCTCGGCATGCGCGGCAGCGACACGGCCGAGCTGGTATTCCAGGATTGCGAGGTGTCGGCCGAGGCGCTGATGGGCCGGGAGGGAGAGGGCGTGAAGATCCTGATGTCAGGCCTCGACTATGAGCGCGCCGTGCTCGCCGCCGGCCCGCTCGGGATCATGCAGGCCTGCCTGGATGTCGTGCTGCCCTATGTGCGTGACCGAAAACAATTCGGCAAAGCGATCGGCGATTTCCAGCTGATGCAGGGCAAGATCGCTGACATGTATGTCGCGCTGAATTCGGCGCGTGCCTATGTCTATTCCGTCGCCCGCGCCTGCGACGCCGGCCGCGCCACCCGCACGGACGCGGCCGCCGCGATCCTCTTTGCCAGCGAGAATGCCGTGAAGGTGTCGCTGGAGGCGATCCAGGCGCTCGGCGGCGCCGGCTACACCAAGGAGTGGCCGGTCGAGCGCTTCCTGCGCGACGCCAAGCTCTACGATATCGGCGCCGGCACCAACGAGATCCGCCGCTATCTGATCGGGCGGGAGCTCATCGCATCATGACGGTGATTTCGACTGCGATCGATCGCGACGGCGAAAGCTTCAAAGCCAATGCCATCAAGAATAGAGCCCTGATCGAAGAGCTCCACGCCCGTTCTGCGAAGGCGCGTGAGGGCGGATCGCAATCGGCACGCGAGCGCCACACAAGCAAGGGCAAACTCTTGCCGCGCGACCGCATCCAGCTGCTCATCGATGCCGGGAGCCCCTTCCTGGAGATCGGCACGCTGGCGGCCAACGGCATGTATGGCGACGAGGCGCCGGGTGCCGGCATCATCGCCGGCATCGGCCGCGTTTGCGGCCGCGAGGTGATGATCGTCGCCAATGACGCGACGGTGAAGGGCGGCGCCTATTTCCCGATGACGGTGAAGAAGCATCTGCGGGCGCAGGAGATCGCGCTGCAGAACCAGCTGCCCTGTCTCTATCTGGTCGACAGCGGCGGCGCCAATCTTCCGCATCAGGCCGAGGTCTTTCCCGACCGCGACCATTTCGGCGCGATCTTCTACAACCAGGCGCAGATGTCGGCCGAAGGCATTCCGCAGATAGCCTGCGTCATGGGAAGCTGCACGGCCGGCGGCGCCTATGTTCCCGCCATGTCCGACGAAACGGTGATCGTTCGCAATCAGGGCACGATCTTCCTCGCCGGCCCGCCGCTGGTCAAAGCGGCGACCGGCGAAATCATCTCGGCCGAAGAGCTGGGCGGCGCCGAAACCCATGGCCGCCGCTCCGGTGTGGTCGATCATGTCGCGGAAAATGACGAACATGCGCTGCTTCTGGTGCGCGATATCGTCGCCAGCCTCAACAGCGTCAAATCGGTCGATATCGACATTCAGCTTCCGCGTCCGCCGAAGCTCGACGTCGAGGACCTTAACGGCATCATACCCGATGACGTGCGTTCGCCCTATGACGTGCGCGAGGTGATCGGCCGGATCGTCGACGGCTCGGAACTGCATGAGTTCAAGCCGCTCTACGGCACCACGCTCGTTTGCGGCTTCGCCCGCATCTGGGGCATGCCCGTCGCCGTCATCGCCAACAACGGCGTGCTCTTTTCCGAAAGCGCACTGAAGGGCGCGCATTTCATCGAGCTCGCCTGCCAGCGCCGCGTACCGCTGCTCTTCCTGCAAAACATCTCCGGCTTCATGGTCGGCGGCCGCTATGAGGCCGGCGGCATCGCCAAGGATGGGGCAAAGCTGGTGACGGCGGTCGCGACCGCCACCGTGCCGAAAGTCACCGTCATCATCGGCGGCAGTTTCGGCGCCGGCAATTATGGCATGTGCGGCCGCGCCTATCGCCCACGCTTCCTCTTCACCTGGCCGAACAGCCGCATCAGCGTCATGGGCGGCGAACAGGCGGCCTCGGTGCTCGCCACCATCCGCCGCGACGCGATGGAAGCGCGCGGTGAGGATTGGCCGGCCGCCGAGGAAGAGGCCTTCAAGGCGCCGATCCGCGCCGGCTACGAGGCCGAGGGCAATCCCTATTATGCGACCGCCCGCCTCTGGGACGACGGCATCATCGACCCGCGCCAGACGCGCGATGTGCTGGGCCTTGCCTTTTCCGCCTGCCTGAATGCGCCGATCCCGAAAGGGCCGCGCTTCGGCCTGTTCAGGATGTGAGGCGCGGCATGATGGAAAGTCTTCTCATCGCCAACCGGGGCGAGATCGCCCGCCGCATCATCCGCACGGCAAAGACGCTCGACATTCGCACGATCGCCGTCTATTCCGAGGCCGATGCCGGCCTGCCCTTCGTGAAGGAAGCGGACGAGGCAATCGCCATCGGCCCGCCACCGGCCCGCGAAAGCTACCTCTCTGAGGCACGCATCCTGGAGGCCGCCCGAAAAACCGGCGCTGCCGCGATCCATCCTGGTTACGGGTTCCTGTCGGAAAATGCCGAATTTGCCGAAGCGGTTGAGAAAGCCGGCATCGTCTGGGTCGGTGCGCCCCCGGCCGCCATCCGCGCCATGGGGCTCAAGGACGCCGCGAAACAATTGATGCAGGCGGCGGGCGTGCCCGTCACCCCCGGTTATCTCGGCCCCGACCAGAGCGAAGCAAGGCTTGCAGCCGAAGCCGATGCCATCGGTTATCCCGTGCTCATCAAGGCGGTTGCCGGCGGCGGCGGCAAGGGCATGCGCCGTGTCGACCGCGCGCAGGATTTCGCCGCGCTTCTCGCCTCCTGCCGCCGCGAGGCGGCCGCCGCCTTTGGCGACGACCGCGTTCTGATCGAGCGCTATATCGCCAATCCGCGCCATATCGAGGTGCAGGTCTTCGCCGATCAGCTCGGCAATTGCGTTCATCTCTTCGAGCGCGATTGTTCGCTGCAGCGCCGGCATCAGAAGGTCATTGAGGAGGCCCCTGCTCCCGGCCTCGATGCCGCCACGCGGACAGCGATCTGCGATGCGGCGGTCAAGGCCGCAAGAGCGGTGAATTATGTCGGCGCCGGCACCATCGAATTTATCGCCGACGCCTCCTCCGGCCTGCATCCCGACCGCATCTGGTTCATGGAAATGAACACGCGGCTGCAGGTGGAACATCCCGTCACAGAGGCCATAACAGGCGAGGATCTGGTGCTCTGGCAGTTGACGGTCGCCAGCGGCGGACCGTTGCCGAAAAGCCAGGACGAAATCGCAATCAGCGGCTGGGCCTTCGAAGCCCGCCTCTACGCCGAAAATCCCGCCGCCGACTATTTGCCTTCGACCGGCCGGCTCGACCATCTCAAACTCCCGACGACGGTCCGCGTCGACAGCGGCGTCGTCGAGGGCGATGAGATCACCGCCTTTTACGATCCGATGATTGCCAAGATCATCGCGCATGGGCCGAACCGCGAGGCCGCCCTTTCGAAGCTCGCCGTCGCCTGTGCCGGCATCGAGGTCTGGCCGGTCAGATCCAATGCCGGTCTCCTCGCCCGCATCGCCAATGATCCGGATTTTCGCGCCGCGCGGATCGATACCGGCTTCCTCGACCGCCACGGCGAAAACCTGGCGGCGAGCGACCCGGATGAAACTGTCGTCGACAGGGCAGCCACGGCACTTTCGAAAGGCATGGATGGCGATCCCTGGTCCGCGCTTCCCGGCTTCCGCATCGCTGCGACGAGCGACAGCCGCGTGCGCGTGCGCATCGACGGTCACCTCCATTGGGGGCGTGCGCGCCGGGACCTCGAAGCCAATACCGTCGAGATCGACGAAACGATAGTGCTCTTCGATGCCGGCAATGCCTGGTCGATCGGCTTGCCCCATGCGGGCGAGGTCGAGGCGTCTCACGGCGTGGGCGACGGCGCGATCCTTTCACCCATGCCGGGCCTCGTCATTTCGGTGGATATCGCCGAAGGCGATCCGGTCGCCAAGGGGGACCGTCTGCTGACGGTCGAAGCCATGAAGATGGAACATACGCTGCGGGCGCCCTTCGACGGCATCGTCGGCAAACTGCAGGTTTCCCCCGGCGCCAGGGTCTCGGAAAACCAGCTGGTCGTCACCGTCATGAAGGGAGAGGAGTGATGGCCGGCCGCTATTTCGACGAGTGGACGGTCGGCGACCGCATCGCCCACGATATCCGCCGCACGGTCACTGAGACCGACAACCTGCTCTTTACGACGCTCTCCCACAATCCACAGCCGCTGCATCTCGATGCCGAATATGCGGCCGGCACCGAATTCGGCCGGATCGTCGTCAACGGCACCTTCACCTTCGCGCTGACCGTCGGCCTTTCGGTCGGCGACACCACGCTCGGCACGCTCGTCGCCAATCTCGGTTATGACAAGGTGACAATGCCGAAACCGGTCTTCATCGGCGATACGCTGAGGGTGGAAACCCAAGTGACGGAGCTGCGCCGCTCGAATTCCCGCCCCGATGCCGGCATCGTCACCTTCAGGCACATCACCCTGAACCAGCGCGACGACATCGTCTGCCAGTGCCTGCGCACGGCGATGCTGAAGGTAAAACCGTCATGAGGCTGCGCTCGCTGCTCTTCGTGCCCGGCGACCGGCCGGAGCGTTTCGAAAAAGCCCTCGCCTCGGGCGCCGATGCCGTCATTCTCGATCTGGAAGATTCGGTTGCGCCGGCCAACAAGCCAAAGGCCCGCGACAGCGTGCACACCTTCGTGCAGCGCCATGCCGGCGAGACCAAGCTCCTCATCCGCATCAATCCCCTCACTTCGCCGGAATTCGAAGGCGACATCGCCGCCCTGAGCAGTCTTCAGCCTTTCGCGCTGATGCTACCGAAGGCCGAGGGCGCCGCTTCGGTGCGCAAGCTTGCAAGCTCGCTCGCGACGGCTCTTCCCATCCTGCCGATCGCGACCGAAACGCCATCGGCGATCTTCGAGATCGGCAGCTACCGCGAAGTCGCAGACAGGCTCTGCGGCCTGACCTGGGGCGCCGAGGATCTGCCGGCCGCGATCGGGGCTACAACCGCGCGCAGGACGGACGGCCGCTATACGCCGCCTTACGAGCTTGCCCGCTCGCTCACGCTCTTCGGAGCCCATGCCGCAGCCGTTCCTGCGATCGATACCATTTATCCCGATTTTCGCGATCTCAATGGTCTGAGGGCCTATGTCGGCCGCGCCCGGCGCGACGGCTTCTCCGGCATGATGGCCATCCATCCAAGCCAGATCGAAACGATCAACCACGCCTTCACGCCGGATTTATCCGAGATCGCCTGGGCGGAAAAGGTCGTCGCCGCCTTTGCCGCTAGGCCCGACGCCGGTGTTATCCAGCTTGACGGGCGCATGCTTGACCTGCCGCACCTCAAGCTCGCGCTCCGCCTTCTGGAGAGTGCTGGGCAATAGGCAAAACCCTCCGGCCAATCAGCCCGACTTTGCCGTTGGCTTGGAGGCACGCTCCGGCTCGAGGTAGCCGGCGCCGATCGCGACATAAAGGTCCACATAGTCCTTGGCGACCTGCTGCACGGTGGCGGCAAGACTCGCCTGAGCATCGGAGACCGAACGCTGGGCGTCCAGGACATCGAGCAGCGACGAGGCGCCATCCTTGTAGCTTACGGTCGAAAGTGCGAGCGATTCCTGCGCCGTCTGCACCTGCCTGCGCACCGGCTCCAGCGTCTGCGTGTCGCGGCGGACTGCCGTCAGCGCGTTTTCGACCTCTTCAACGCCGTTCAGCACCGCCGCTTTCCAGGCAAGATACTGGGTCTTCGCATCAGATTTTTCGATATCGACATTCGCCCGCAACGTGCCGCCATCGAAGATCGGCAGGCTAAGGGATGGGCCGAAGGACCAGCTGGTCAGACTTCCGCCGCTGGCGCCTGACGATTTGACCCAGCTCGGCGAAATCGAGCCGGAAAGCGAGATCGACGGATAGAACTGGGCTTCGGCTGCGCCAATATCGGCGACGGCGGCCGCCAGCTCACGTTCGGCCTTGCGGATATCGGGACGGTTGCGGATGAGATCGGCCGGAATGCCCGCGTGAAGATCGCCGCGGAATACCGGTTGGCCCGCACTCTTCTGCAGCTCACCCATCAGCGCGGACGCCGGCATCCCGATGAGCGTGGCGATATGATGGGCCGATTCCGTGAAGCTCTTTTCGAGGCCGGGAATGTCGGACTTCGTCGACTGCACCAGGCCTTCGGCCTGCACGACGTCGAGGCGGGAGGCCGCCCCGGCTTTCAGCTGCAGCTGCGTCAGTTCGTAGGTCTGCTGGCGGGATTTCAAACTCGCCTGCGACAGCGCGATGCGCTCCTGATAGTAGCGGGCGTCGATATAGCTCTCGACGAGATCTTTCAGAAAGGTGAGCTTGGCATTGTCGGCCGTCGCATAGGCGGCCCCGAGCGAGGCGATTGCGCTTTCCCTGGAGCGGCGATACTGGCCGAAAAAGTCGAGCAGCCAGGACAGGCTGGCCTCGCCGCCTGATGTATTGGTGGTGCCGACGCTCGTGCGCAGCCGGCCCTTCTCGCCGGACAACGTATGCGACGCGCCGACGGTCAGGCTGGGCAGGCCGCCGGCGCCGGCGACGGTGACGTTGGCGAAAGCCGAGTTGATGCTTTCAAGCGCCTGCAGCACATCGAGGTTCTCACGGAGGCCATGGGCCACCAGGCCGTTTAGCTGCTTGTCACGATAGGCCGTCCACCATTCAGCGGTCACGACATCGCCATTGCTCTTGCTGCCGCCCTCCTCGAATTTGGCGGGCAGCGGCATTTGCGGGGGAACGTGATCCGGGCCGCTGACGCAGCCTGCCAACAGAATTGTCAGGAGCGATGCGGCGTAACGGAGGGGTGATAATCTTGTGCGAAGCGACGTACTCACGGGCGAGCCTTCTGAACCGGGATCGTGGGTTCAGGCTTAGCGACGTCAGCGTTAATGGCGGTTAAGAAACTGTAAAGTTAGGTAAAACCCGCCTTCATCGAGATCAGCTTTGATCGCCGCCCGTCCCATAGGGCGTCGGCCTTCTCGGAAGTTCCAGTGTAATGGCCAGGCCGCCGGCTTCCGGCAGCGACGCGTGCACGCGCCCGCCGTGGCGCTCGATCGCCTGCCGGGTAATGGCGAGGCCCAGGCCGTATCCGCCTCTCGGCACGGCATCCTTCCCCCGGGAAAACGGCTGGAAGATCCGTTCGAGTTCGTCGCGCCCAACACCCGGTCCCCGATCGGCGACGCGGATCGTCAGGCAGTCGGCCGCCGCCTCGCAGGATACCGATATGTGTGAATGCTCCGCCGTATGTTTGACGGCGTTGCGGACGACGTTTTCGAGCGCCCTGTAGATCAGTTCGCCTTCCACCTCGGCGCGGAAGATGCCGTCGACGCTCGTCGTGATCGAGACCTCCCGCGCCTGGGCTTCGAACGCCGCATCGCCGAGGATTTCGTTGAGGAATTCGATGACGTCAAGGGTCTGCGTCTTTAGCGGCAGGCTGGATCCCGCCGTCAGCCTGGCAAGTGTCAAGACCTCGCCTACCAGCGTATCGAGCCGTTCGACCTCACGGTCCATACGATCCAGCATGGCGCCGAGTTTGGCCGGGCTTTGCCTGAGGACGCCGACGGCTGCCTGCAGGCGGGACAAAGGCGAGCGCAGCTCATGGGAGACGTCATGGAACAGCCTCTGCTGCGCATCCTGAAGCTCCTGAAGCCGGGCTGCGCTCGCATCGAAATCGTAGGCAAGTGCGGTGACTTCATCCTTTCGCCCGGCCATCTTGTCGCCAATGCGAAAGTCGAAACGGCCATGGGCGAGCGCGCTCAAGCCGTCGCGCAGATGCACGACAGGACGAATGAGGTATCGCGCTAGCGCGCCGGCCGCAATCGTGCTGGCGACCAGGATGGTGAGCCACGGTAGGAATGGGCCAAGGCTGTCGAAGGTGGAACCGGCCGGAGCCGACACGGAAAGCCGATAGCAGCTCCCATCCTTCAGCACGGATCGGGTGGTGACCGTGTTCTTCTCGGCGCAGACATCGGTCTCATCAGGCTTCGACAGCATCAGGCCAAGCGGTTGCGTCTTTTCGCTTGTGCTCACGAAGCGCAGAGCGGCGGCTTCGCCGTCCTTAACCAGAATATTTGCAGTCAGGTTCAACACGAGCGTCCGCCGCTCATGCTCTAGCTCGCTTGCAAAGGGAACCGCCTGGAGGAGTTTGACGATAAGGATAATGACAGCAAGGCTTGCCGCCAGAGTCAGCCAGATGATCCTGAAGAACTTCCAGAAAAGCCGGGGCATGGTCAATCCAACAGCAGTTGATAACCCTGACCGCGAACGGACTGGATCCACGATTGCCCGTCCTCTCGCAGGCCGAGCTTCTGGCGAACGCTGCTGATATGGACGTCGATGCGGCGATCGAACGGCGTGAGCGGTTTTCCGAAGGCCCGCTTCGAAATCTCCTGCTTCGACACCAGCTGGCCGGCGCTGCGGGCGAGGACTTCGAGCAGGCTGAATTCGGTGCCGGTCAGCTCCAAAGTCTCGCCGCGCCATTCGGCGCTTCTGCTGCCGGAATGGATCAGAAGCTGTCCCGCCCGGATCGTGTCGGTCGATGCGCCGCCTGCCGGCTGACCCGCGCGGCGCAAGATGGCGCGCAGCCTTGCCGCCAGTTCGCCCGGCGAGCAGGGTTTCGGCACATAGTCATCAGCGCCGAGATTGAGGCCCGATATCCTGTCGACGTCGTCGCCTCTTGCCGTCAGCATGAGGACGGGGACCTGGCTCAGTTTCCTGATCCGCTGCAATACCTCGATCCCGTTCATCCGCGGCATCATGATGTCGAGCACGATGATATCGACCGTATTGCCGGCGGCCGCGGCGATGGCGGCGCGGCCGTCCGTATCCGTCACCACGTCATATCCTTCCTCGACCAGATATTCCTGCAGAAGCGTCGTCAACTCGGCATCGTCGTCGATGAGGAGAACCTTGTTCATTTGCTTAGTCCGTCACTAGAACAGGATGATTTTAGGCCGGCTCGGCCTGAAAATCTGAATCCTGTTCTACATTAAAGAGTTAGAGCATGATGTCGCCCGAAAACCGCTCACACTTTTCGGCATCATGCTCGGATCGGGCAAGCCATACAGCACATACGCGCTCAATCGGCCAAGTTTTACCTAACTTAACACTAACTTGACCGCGCTTAACGTTCGCCCCGTTACTTATCCTGCCCATGACATCGACGCGCACCAGGACCGGGTTGCCTCGACATGAGCGGCACTCCTTCGTCGCCTTCGCGCGGATCCAAAGGCATCGATGCCTTTGACCACAAGGAATGCTTCGTTGAGAAAATCCTCCAGAATACTTGCCACCGTTCTTGTTGCGGCGGCGCTTGCCTCCCCCGTCCGTCTTGCCATGGCGGAACAGGCAGCCGCAACCGCGCTCACCGTCTCCCTGACGGCGCCTGCGCAACGGGACTGGCCTGAGACCGTTCCCGCGAGCGGGTGGCTGAAGCCGTGGCAGGAAGCGATCATCGCCTCGGAGACGAGCGGCTTGCGCATCACCGATGTGCTGGTCGATATCGGCTCCGTGGTCACGAAGGGAGAGACGCTCGTCCGGCTTTCGCAGGAGAGCGTGCTCGCCGATCTGCGCAAGCAGGAGGCGTCCGTCGAGACCGCCAAGGCAAGCCTTACGAAGGCCAAGGCCAATGCCGACCGGGCACGGCAGCTCCAACCCTCGGGTGCGCTCTCTGACGAGAAAATCGTCGAATATCTGGCCGACAAGCAGACGGCAACGGCAAGCCTTGCATCGGAAGAGGCCGCACTCGACAGCGAAAAGATCAAGCTCGCGCAGACGACCATCACAGCGGCCGACGACGGCGTCATAACTTCGCGTTCCGCCAATCTCGGCGCTGTGGTCTCTACCGGCACCGAGCTGTTCCGCATGGTGCGCCAGCAGCGGATCGAATGGCAGGCTGAGGTTTCCGCCCGCTATCTCCCACGCATTTCGGAAGGCCTGAACGTCAAGATCAAAGGGCCGGACGGCCAGGCCATCGAGGGCAAGGTGAGGCTTGTCGGACCGTCGGTCAGCACCGATACGAGCCGAGCGATCGTCTATGTCACGCTTCCAGCCGACTTGCGCCCGCGCACCGGGCTTTACGTGACCGGCAACATCGAATTGCAAACCTCACCGGCGCTGACCGTTCCCGAAACGGCGATCGTGTTCCGAGACGGCATCAGCTACGTCTTCACGTCAGGCGAGGATCAACGCGTGCAAAGGATCCGGGTCGAAACCGGCCGCCGCAACAATGGCGAGGTGGAAATCGTCTCAGGACTGGACCGCTCGTCGAAAGTAGTGGGCTCCGGCGGCGCGTTCCTGTCGGACAACGACCTCGTAAAGATTGCGGAGACGAACTGATGAACTTCTCAGCATGGTCGATCCGCAACCCCGTGCCGGCAATATTGCTGTTCGTGATGCTTGCCGTCGGCGGGCTCCTGGCCTTCAAGCAGCTGCCGATCCAGAACTTCCCCGATATGGACCTTCCGACGATCAGCGTCACCGCCACGCTCGACGGCGCAGCACCGACGCAGCTCGAGACGGAGGTCGCCCGCACCATCGAGGATAGCCTCGCCTCGCTCAGCTATCTCGACCACATCACCACGACCATTACGGATGGTACCGTCTCGATCAAGGTCTCCTTCGAGCTGGAGAAAGACAGCGAAACGGCCCTGAACGAAGTCCGCAACGCCGTCGACAGCGTCAAAGGCGATCTGCCGGCGCAGATGGAAAGCCCAAGCGTCACCAAGGTCACGGTGCAGAGCTCCGCGCTCGTCACTTACGCCATTCGCTCGACCGCTCTCAACGAGACCGAACTTTCCTGGTTCGTCGACAATGATCTGACCAAGGCGCTGCTGTCGGTGCCGGGCGTCGGACAAGTCAACCGCATCGGCGGCATTGACCGCGAGGTTCATGTGGATCTCGACCCTGCGACCATGGCTTCGCTTGGGGTCACTGCGGCGACCGTGTCATCGCAGCTGAAGGCGGTGCAGGCGGATACGTCAGGCGGGCTTGGCGAAATCGGCGGTACCCGCCAGACCTTGCGCACGCTCGGCGCCCTGCCCTCGGTCGAAGCGCTGAAGGCGCTCAGAATTCCGCTGGCGAACGGCCAGCAGGTTCGCCTCGACGACGTCGCATCCGTCACCGACAGTTTCGCCGAGCGGTCCTCGATGGCCTATCTCGACGGCAAACCGGTGATTGCGGTCGAGATCAAGCGCTCGAACGGGTTTTCGGACAGCGGTGTCGCTGACGACGTCGACACAGCGATCAAGCAGTTCGCCTCCCAGCATTCCAACGTGCAGATCGAAGACGCCTACAGCACGATCGGACCGATCATCGAGAATTACGATGGTTCGATGCACATGCTGTACGAAGGTGCGATTCTCGCGATCGTCGTCGTCTGGCTCTTCCTGCGGGACTGGCGGGCAACGATCCTGTCGGCCGTGGCGCTGCCCCTGTCTGTCATACCGACCTTCCTCGTCATGTATCTCTGCGGCTTCAGCCTGAATATCATCACGCTGCTTGCACTGTCGCTCGTGGTCGGCATCCTCGTCGACGACGCCATCGTCGAGATCGAAAACATCGCCCGCCATCTGCAGATGGGAAAGCGGCCGATCGATGCCGCCCTCGAAGCCGCCAACGAGATCGGGCTTGCCGTCATCGCAACCACCTTCACGCTGGTCGCGGTCTTCCTTCCAACGGCATTCATGAGCGGCATTCCGGGACTTCTGTTCCGCCAGTTCGGCATCACCACCGCCGTCGCCGTCCTCGCCTCGCTGGTCGTCGCACGCTTGCTGACGCCGATGATGGCCGCCTATTTCATGAAGGCCCATCCGACGGAGGAAAAGGACGGCCGCATCATGCGTGCCTATATGGCAGTCGTGAAAACCGCCATGAACCACAGAAAGACCACTGTGGCGGCAACCGCCGTCTTCGTCGCGCTCTCGCTTTCCACCATTCCCTTGCTGAAATCAGGCTTCCTGCCCGCTTCCGACGACGCGCGAACCCAGATCACGCTCACCATGCAGCCGGGCGCCACGATCCAGCAGACGGACGCGTCGGCGAGGAAGGCAGCCGATATCGTCGGAAAGCTCAACGATGTCACGCGTGTCTTTTCCTCCGTCGGATCCGCATCCTCGGGCGGCGGCCCCGACAGCAGCACGACGAGCGATGCCGGGGCCGCCACGATCGTCGCCGTCTTGTCGCCCATCGGCGATCGCGATCGCAAGCAGTCGCAAATCGAAAACGACATGCGCCAGGCACTCTCCGTCCTCCCCGGCGTACGCGTGGAGGTCGGCAGCGGCGGCAACGGCACGAAACTCGATATCACGCTGGCGAGCGACGATGCGAATGTCCTCGACAGCGCCAGCACGGCGCTCGAGGAACAGCTCCGCACGCTGCATGGTATCGGCGCGGTGACATCGACCGCGGCGAGGCAGGCGCCCGAAATCCAGATCACGCCCGATTTCGCGCGTGCGGCAGCGCTCGGCGTGACGTCGAGTTCCATCGCCGAGGCCGTACGCGTGGCGACGAATGGAGAATATTCGGCCGACCTGCCGAAGCTCAACCTGCCGCAGCGCCAGATTCCGATCGTCGTCCGCTTCAGCCCCGAGACACGCACCAATCTGGACGACATCAAGAACATGCGGGTAGCGGGCACGAACGGCAATGTCGATCTCGGATCGATCGCCGATGTGAAGATCGGCGGCAGCCCTTCCGAAATCGACCGCATCGACCGGATGCGCAATGTCACCCTTTCCGTCGAACTCAACGGCCGCATCCTCGGCGACGTCAACCGCGAGGCGCAGGCCCTGCCGGCGCTCCAGCACCTGCCGTCGGGCGTCACCCTCGTCGAACAGGGCGAGCTTCAGCGCAGTTCGGAGCTGTTCCAGAGCTTCGCCCTTGCCATGGCGATCGGCGTATTCTGCATCTATGCGGTTCTCGTGCTGCTCTTCCACGACTTCCTGCAGCCGCTCACCCTGCTGATGGCTCTGCCGCTCTCGCTCGGCGGCGCACTGCTGCCGCTCGTTTTGACCGGAACCAGCTTCTCGATGGCGGCCGTCATCGGCTTGCTCATGCTGATGGGCGTGGTGACCAAGAACTCCATCCTGCTCATCGAATATGCGATCATGTCGCGCCGTCAGGGCATGTCCCGGTTCGATGCCCTGGTGGACGCCTGCCACAAGCGCGCCCGGCCGATCGTCATGACCACCATTGCCATGGCAGCCGGCATGCTTCCCGTCGCGCTCAGCCTGACGGGCGGCGATTCGAGTTTCCGCCAGCCGATGGCCATCGTCGTGATCGGCGGCGTGATGATGTCGACCTTCCTCAGCCTCATCGTCATCCCGGTCATCTTCACCTTCGTCGACGACTTGGAACAGATCCTCAAGCGGTTGCTGCGCCGGATCGGGCTGGCTGGGGAAACCGCTGGAGATAAGCCGCATGCGTCCAACGATCACGCGGCGATCGCCTTCCACCCCGAGCAATCACGGCGAGGGCACGGTCAGAGATGATCTCCACCGCCCTTCCGTCAGCAGCCGGTGACAGCAACCTCTTCGGTCGCGTTCCCTCCCCCACGGGAACAGACCGCGGGACGTGTTCCCCCGCAGGCGGCCTCAAGCCGCCTGCGCGTCCTGTATCCCAATCACGAGGTATGGCTCTGTCGGAAGACATTTCAATTGGTGGAACGGGGTGATCGACGACCTGCCCCGGTGATCAGGTCGAACAGTTCGACAGAGCGGCGCTACTATCGATGCCGAATGTTGCCAGCTCTCAGGACAATGGCTTCATCGATCCGAAATCGGGCAAGGTGCCGCTCGCGTAGCCGATGGCCCCGAGCGAAGCGATGGCGATCCGGCCCTCACGGATCGACAGGAGCGGCCCGTCCCGCCCCTGCTCGTAGAGATCGGGATGGGCAGCCGCAAAACGCGCCTTCTCCGCCTGCGGCGCGCCCTGCATGCCGGCGACATAATGATGGCCATTGCGCTCGACATGGGAGAGACCGAGCAGCGAAACCAGCGCCAGATCCTGCTGCACAGCGAGCCCGGCCTGGCAGGTCAGATCCTCACCGGAGAGAAACAACCCCGGCACGCCGTCCGTTATAATGCGGATCGCCTTGATGAGCGAGCGGTAAATGCCTTTGCAGGTTTTCGAGGAGACGCCGGTATAGCCGAGCCCCCGGGCGCGGGCGAAGGCACCGTCGCCATCATCGCTCTCATCGATCAGGAAAGGCAGCTGCGATACCAGCGCTCCGAGCGGAGTTTCCATGGTGATCGCGCGCGAAAACGGCTGTTCGATGAAGGCAATGGCCGCGCGCAGCCGCGCCAGACGCGGCATGGCCGCGATCTGCGCCATTAGGGCGGCAAGCTCGTCGGCGGCGGGGAACTGTTCGTTGCCGTCGACCGTCACCCGGTAATCTGGCAGACGGTCCAGAACGGCGGCGATCCGCGACAGCCGGTCGATATCGGCATCGGCCGCGCCCGAAAGCTTGATCTTGAACCAGCGGTTGCCATAACGGGCAATCACCGCCTCGAGACTTTCCGGCAGGCCATCGCCGACCGGATCGACGATCTCGTCCTCGGCAATGGAGTCGAGCAGTCCGATCGTATGCCGGGCTGCAATCGAGCCGGCGGGACGAAGGCCGGCGAGCACCGCTGACGCTGCATCCGCGTCGATATCGCCTGATAGCATCGGGCCGCCGATGCCGACGAGATTGCTCCGCACCGCGTCAAAAAAGGAAATGCCGGCAAGGCGGCAATAGGCATCGAGTGCTGCGCGGGCGATCAGCGAAGGACCGAAACCGGCGGCCAGTGGATTTCCAGGCAGGCGGCGGGCGGTTTCCATCTCGTTCAGGCGGGCGGCGGTAAACAATGTCGCCGGCGCGGACGCTTCGAGCGATGCGGCGGCCGCAGTGCGGATCGAGCCGCGCAATTGATCGACATTCTGCGTTGGCGTCAGCATCGGGTTCTTATCGAACCATTTCGGCACCATCAGTTCGGCGGCACCGCCGATGGCGGTTTTCCCCTCCTCGTCCTCGACACGTACCCTGACAAAGGCCTGCGGCGCCTTTTCCAGCGTCGCCGCGCCGAAGCGGAACGGCAGGCGCAAGCGGATGTCGCGCTCGAAGGCGTCGATCTCGACAATTCTGATGCGCGGCGCCGTCATGCCATCCGCTCCAGCATCGCGCGCGACACCTCGTGTTGGAGCGGTTCCCGGCGCAACAGCCGGCCGATCTCGTCGACCATGGCCCGCCCCTGGGCGAAATGCGCCTCTTCGGTGTGGCCGGCAGCATGCGGTGAAATAGTAACATTGGCAAGCCTGGGGTCGCGGAAGGGACTGTCCTGAGGCAGCGGCTCGTTGTCGAAGACATCAAGAGCCGCATCGATACGCCCGGAGCGGATCTCCACGAGCAACGCCACCTCATCGACCAGCTCGGCCCGCGCCGTGTTGATGAACAAGGCGCCGGGCCGCAGCAGCGCCAGTTCGCGGGCGCCGATCATGCGGCGCGTTTCCGGCAGAACGGGCGCATGCAGGGAAATCACGTCGCTCTCAGCAAGCGCATCGTCCAGCCCGGCCTTGATAACGCCGAGCGCGGCCGCCTCGCTGTCGTCGAGATAGGGGTCGACGACAAGCACGCGACAGCCAAAGGGAACGAGCAGGCGGATGACCGCCCGGCCGACATATCCGGCGCCGACGATGGCGACCGTTCTGGCGCCGAGCAATCTTTGCGGCACGGCGGCGCGGACGTCGAGCCATTCGCCGCCCTTGCGCAATCGATGATGCAGAAGGTGGATGCCGCGCATGGCAAGCAGCGCTTCGGCGACGACAAATTCGGCAACCGAGGCGGCGATTTTCGAGGCGGCATGGCTGACGCGAAGGCCATCATCGAACAGGCGGACGGGAACCAGCGTGCGGATGCTGCCGGCCGAATGGGCGACGAGGGCAAGCTGCGGATGGCGTTGGCGCGCCGCGGGATCGAAGGGCGGCGTACCCCAGCCGGTCAGGCAGGCCGTGGCGCCTTGCAGCAACCGGTCGGCATCGGCGGCATCGATCGTCGCGCCGGCCGGCCAGCGGACGTCGCCGAGGGCATTCAAATCAGCGGTCGCCGCATCGTCGAGCATCATTCGGCGGGTCTTTTCGGTCAAAAGGACGGCGATGACGGGAGCTTGTTCACGCATGCTTCTACTCTTTCGCTGCGGCGACGAGGCGCCTGAGATGGGCGAGATCGGCGCGGGCCTTGTCGAGCGCCTGTTCCCGGGGAAGCCGGTATTGGGAGTGCACCGAGAGCACCCCTGCAAAGCCATTCATCACCAGATGCGGGATGATTTCGTTCCAGGGAACCATGCCCTCATCGAGCCCATACCAATCCGAATGCCAGGCACGCTGGCCCTGCGCCCCATAGACGCCGGGAAACCAGCCGCAATTCTTGACGCCCATGCAGCAGAACCAGGGATCGAGAAGGTCGAGGGTCAGACGCCAGTCCTCGCTGCCCTCGCGGATGATCTGGTTGGCCGGATCGGGATAGGCACCGATCCTTGAGGGATCGCGGCCGGCCAGCAATTGCGCCGCCAGCGCGCCGGAGCTGTGCAGGGTTCCGCCGTGAAGCTGGACGGTCAGCTTGATATCGAAGCGTTCGGCGAGGCGCTGGAAACCGTCGAGGTCACGCCGCGCCTCATCGGCCTGCGCCTTCCAGCGCCGGGACGGATCATAGCGCCAGAAGCCGAGCCGAACCTGCCCGATGCCGGCCTCACCGCAGCAACCGAGAAGCCGCGACACGGCATCGTCGGGCCGGGTGGCGTCGATGGTCGCCATGGGTGTCCGCAGGCCGGCCGCGGCAAAGCGCTTTGCGGCCTTGACGATCTCTTCCGGCCTGTCGGGGCAAACGGCGTGGCCGTCGCGGATGAGAAGATCGGCACAATCGAAGCCCAAACCGGCAGTGATCTCCGCCGCCTTCTCCAGCGGCAGGCCTTCCAGGGTCTTGGTGAAATAGGCGATATCCATGATGCCGCTGCTCATCGACTGGAAATACAGAGCTCGCTCTCGCGGCCGAAGGCATCGCGGGCGCGCACCGCGTACCGCACGCCCACCGGCGGCGACATGTGCAGGAATGCGGTCGAAATCAGCGGCACCGGACTGACCTTTTCGAAGCTCTTGCCGTCGGTGCTGGCGAGGACATCGTAGAAGATGGCGGGGCTCGCATCTCCGGCTGCCCAGAACAGCATGCGCTCCTCGCGGCCGCCGAGACCGAGGTATCGTTCGACGACAAGACCGGTGGGGACGGCCGGCGGCGCGCCGGTATCGGGAACGACGAGCACCTGCGTCAGCGACGGCAGTGGCACGTCGAGATCGACACTGATCCGGCCCTCGTCGCATTCGATGACGCTGATCGGGTGCAGCAGGGCGGGCTCCTGGGCGCGGCGCAGTTCGGCAAGCTGCGCTTCACCAGGTTCGGGCGGCGCGCCGACCGGCTCGAAGAGCCCGCGCGGATTGCTTTCGTCGCGCTGGGCCTCCCAGACCTCCATCGGATTGGTGAATTCCTCGTCGATGCGCAGCTGGCAAAGGGCGTGGCGGCCGGGAGCGAGCCCGCTGACCTCAAGGCGGACGGCGGTCCGGCCCGAAAGGTTGATGGCATCGACACTGTGGATGAGGCTGATCGAAACACCGCCGCCCGGCAGCCGTGTCGGCAGGATCGCCAGGCCATCCTGATCGGGAGTCAGCGGCGGCTCGGCCGTCACCTTGCAGACGGTGTCGCCAAGCGTCGCCAGCAGCTCCATCGCTGTGAGGCCGGGCTTCTTGATGATGTCGAAGGGCGGCGCGCTGTCGATGTCGGTCACCAGTCTGTTCAGATCGGTCTTGTGCTCCCACTGCGCCTTGGTGAAATTGCGCGGGCCGAAATAGGCGAAGATCGTGCGCTGGCTCCAGCCGCCGATAAAGGCGTGGTCATTGCTGAGGAAGGTGAAATTTGCCGCTTTCGGGGCAATGATGCGCCGGTCGTGCTGCTCGATGATGCGAGCGATGATCCCGGCATAATAGGCCTTGCCATGCCAGCTGTGATGATCGCTCCAGCCGAGCTGCGGATCGCATTCATCATTGACGATCGGCAGGCCGGCAAGCCTGGGATGGTGCTCCTTGAGATAATCGACGACGAGCAGGGTGCGGTCGACGATGGCGTTGGTCTTTGGGGTCAGGTCGTCTTTGCTGCCGTTGACGCCCTTTTCGTGGATCGAGATGTAGTCGAGGCGCGGCGGGCCGTCGCCGCTCAGGCAGCTCGTGCCGCTGTCGCAATGAGCCATCAGGGCGCGGAAGATCGGCGAGAGCGTGCGGGCGGTGCCGGGTCCGCCCATCGGCAGGCCGGGATCGACGGCGTTGAGGCCTGCGACGCAGGCGTCGTAATAATTGGTGTAGCCCTTGATCCCGTAGGTCCACCAGCCGGAGTCGGCCTCATTCGTCGTTTCGAAATACCACGTCCGCAACTCGTCCACGCCGTAGCGCGCGCCGTAACGATCGACCGTCGCCGTCACGAGATCCCGCCAGCGCCTGACCTGGTCCATGTCCTCGTAATCGGTGAAGAGATCAGACGGGTTGCCCATCAGCTCGAAGAAGGGCTTCAGACGGTGCTCGATCATCACGTCGAGCGCCCGGTCGAGCAGCGACCAGTCGTAGACGAATCTGCCCTCGCCGCCGGTCGCGCGCAGCAGATTGTAGAGATAATGGACGCGCAGATAGCGGATACCCTCGTTCGGCAGGCCGCCCATATAGGCGAGCATCTGGCGCATCTCGGGTTCGAGCAGCAGCTCGGCCGGCGAAAAGCCGGTGCCGCGCCAGAACCGGTTGAATGGACGCACTGCTTCACCGGCATCGACGCTTATTCGCGTACGTTCACGCATGGATCATTCTCCTTAGGCGGAAAGTTTGGCGGCTGAGAAGGCCGGCGCCGGTTATTTGAACTTGTCGCGCATCGCATCGATGCCGGGGATGGTCTTGGTCAGGTGCTGATGCGCGGGATCGAAGCGCTGGATCAGTCCGCGGCGGTGCTTGCCGACGAGGATGGTGAAGATATAGCCGCGATGCCCGGGTGAGGTGACGGTCGGGTGGTAGCCGCGATCGACCAGGACGGTATCGCCGTTGCGGGTCATGAGGATCTTGACCGGACCATTGTCGTCATAGGTGATCTGGCTGCCGAAGCCGGTCTCGGGCTGGAAGCGGTAGTGGTAGAGCTCCTCGTGCAGGGTCTCGGCGTCGCCGTCTTCCGTATCGTGCTTGTGGGGAGGATAGCCCGACCAGCAGCCTTCGCCGGCATAGAGCTCGCTCACCAGAAGGTTGCCGCAGCGGCCATTCTGGCGTTGGCCGAGCAGGTGGACGATCCGCCGCTGGCTGTGGGTGTCGGGCGAGCCGACATTGACCGCGTCCACCTCGTCCGGCGTGACCCGGAACGGGGCGTAGCGCGTGTCGCAGAGGCCGCCGGCGATGGCGACTTCCGCCGGGCCGCCACGGGCCGATATCCGGACATTGGCGTCGACGGGCGCGTAAACCGAATCCGCATCGCCTCCCCAGATATCGGCTCGCCGGCCCACAGCTTCGAAGCTGATGTCATCCACTTCGATATCCACCTGCCCCGACAGCACGACGTAGAGGCTTTCGTGCAAGGGCAGCCGCCGCGTCTCCCGGCCGCCGGCCGGAAGCGTGACGAGGTCGAAGTAGATGAGATCGAGCGTCCTGGAGGAGGTATCCACAATGGGACGCTGCTCGGAGCGTGGAATGAATTCGGGCATCAATTGAACTCCGGAACGATACGGTCGGCAAAAGGATTGAGCGTCAGCGATTCGGCGTGATGGCAGGCCACGGCATGTCCATCGGTAGTGACGGTGCGCAGCGCCGGCAGTTCCTGCCTGCAAAGCTCGGTGGCGTAGCGGCAGCGCGGATGAAATGCGCAGCCGGGAGGCGGATGCGCGGGGTCGGCGACTTCGCCCGCCAGCCGGATGCGCCGGCCGTGGCGACGCAGCCTCGGATCGGCGATCGGCACCGCCGAAAGCAGCGCTTCGGTATAGGGATGGAGCGGGCGCGAGAAGATCTGCTCCGTCGGCGCCTTCTCGACGACCCGGCCGACATACATGACGGCGATATTGTCGGAGATGTGCCGGACGACCGAGAGATCGTGGGCGACGAAGAGATAAGTCAGGCCGAACCGTTCCTGCAGGTCCTGCAGGAGATTGATGGTTTGCGCCTGCACGCTGACATCGAGCGCCGAAACGGCTTCGTCCGCAATCACCAGCCGCGGATTGGACGCCAGCGCCCGGGCAATTCCGATGCGCTGGCGTTCGCCGCCGGAAAAAGCATGCGGGTAGCGTCGCATATATTCGGGCCGCAGGCCGACACTCTGCATCAGCTCGGCGACGCGATGCTCGAGCTCCCGGCCCTTGACGATGCCATTGACGCTGAGCACCTCGCCGATGATGTCGATGACGGGAAGGCGCGGATTGAGAGAGGATTGCGGGTCCTGGAAGACGATGCGCAGGTCGCGATGGATTTCCTTGAGGGCCGGACCGGACAAGGCCGCGAGATCGACCGTGCCGCCGCTGCGGTCGCGATAGCGGATCTCGCCGCTGGTCGGCCGATAGATACGCAGGATCGTGCGAGCAAGCGTGGATTTGCCGCAGCCGGATTCGCCGACGATACCGAGCGTCTCGCCGTCCTCGACGCGAAGCGAGACGCCGTCGACCGCCTTGACATGCCCGACCACCTGCCGGAACGCGCCCTTGCGGATGGGAAAATGCATCCTGAGATCGTTGAGTTCGAGTAGCGGGCTCAGCGGCGTTTGGGAACCGGCCATCATTGTCTCCCCTCGTAAAGCAGGCAGCTGGCGACGTGTCCGTCGCCGACGGCGATGGATTTTGGATCCCTCTGATCGCAGAGGCCCGCTCTCGCCTCTTTGCATCGGGGATGAAAGCTGCAGCCCTCCGGCCGGTCGAAACGCGAAGGCACCATACCGTCGATGGTCGCGAGCCTTTCGCTCGGTCGCCCGTGCATGCGCGGCACCGATTGCAGCAGGGCCTTGGTGTAGGGGTGAACGGGCGCATGGAAGATCGTGTCGACGTCGCCCGCTTCCACCACCCGGCCGACGTACATGACGACGACCTCGTCGGCGATTTCGGCCACCACGCCGAGATCGTGGGTGACGAACAGCACCGAGAGCCCGAATTCGGCCTGCAGCGAGGCGAGAAGATCGAGAATATTGGCCTGAGTGGTCACATCGAGCGCCGTGGTCGGCTCGTCGGCAATCAACAGCTTCGGGCGACAGGCGAGCGCGAGCGCAATGCAGACGCGCTGGCGCATGCCGCCGGAAAACTGGAAGGCGTAACTGTCCATCCGTTCGGCCGGCCTCGGAATGCCGACGAGCGCGAGCGTCTCGATCGCATGTTCACGCGCTTCCTTCTTTCCCATCTTCAAATGCAGGCGGATCACCTCCACCATCTGGTTGCCGATCGTATGGACAGGCGAAAGTGCCGCCATCGGCTCCTGGCTGATCAACCCGATCTGGGCGCCGCGGATCGCCCGCATGTCGCGGCCGCGCGGATCGAGCGAGGCGAGATCGATGGCAGGGGCGGCCGGATCGGGCCGGTAGCGGATCGCGCCCGAGACGATCCGCCCGCCGCGCGGAACTTGGTTGAGGATCGAGCGGCCGGTGATGCTCTTGCCCGAGCCGGATTCGCCGACAACGCAGACCGTCTTGCCGCGCGGGATGGAAAAGGAAACGCCGTCGACCGCCCGCACCGTGCCCGCGCCGCCGAAGAAATGCGTCCTCAAGTCGTCGACTTCGATCAGCGGGTCGCGTTCGATGCTCCGGCCGCCGGCGGCGGCGAGATGGGAGTCAGTATTCATAGGGATCTGCAGCATCGCGTAATCCATCACCAAGGAAATTGAGGGCGAGCACCGTGACGATCACCGCGATGCCCGGGAGAAACAGCCAGGGGGCGCTCGAGACCGCGAGAATGTTCTGCGCCTCCTGCAGCAGCACGCCCCAGCTCACGACCGGCGGACGCAGACCGATGCCCAAGAAGGAGAGCGCGGTTTCGGCGAGGATCATCGTCGGAATGGCGAGCGTCACCGAGGCGATGATGTGGCTCATGAAGGACGGCACCATATGCCGCCAGATGATCCGCATCCGGGAACAGCCGTCGAGACCGGCGGCGATGACGAAGTCCTCCGTCTTCAGCGACAGGAATCGGCCGCGCACTACCCGCGCCAGATCGGTCCAGCCGATCAGCGACAGGATGACCGTGATCCAGAGATAGACGAGGATCGGATCGGCGCTGATCGGAACGGCGGCCGCAAGGCCCATCCAGAGCGGAATGGTCGGGATCGAGTTGATGAGTTCGATGCAGCGCTGGATGACATCGTCCACCCAGCCGCCGTAAAGGCCGGAGATGCCGCCGAGGATGATGCCGAGGATCAGGCTGATCGCCACACCGATCAGGCCGACCGACATCGAAACGCGGGTACCGTGCACCGTCCGGCTGAAGACATCGCGGCCCAGCCGGTCGGCGCCGAACAGGTAGAAGGGCTTGCCCGCCTCGACCGGGCCGATCAAGTGACGGTCGAGATCGAACAGCCCCCAGAGCCGATAGGGTTCACCCTTGACGAAGAAGCCGACGGGAATGACGACGGCCGGATCGGGCACATAGGTGCGGCTGAGCGCGATCGGGTCGACCTTCATCGAATAGCCGTTGACATAGAGCGGGTGAAATCCGCCCGCCGCGTCATAGCCGGCAAATCGCAGCTGCTGGGGCGGCGCATAGGTGTAGCGGGAATCGTAGGTCTGCGACGACACCGGGGCGAGGATCTCGGCGAAGAGGGCGACCATGTAGATGAGGAAGATGACGACGCCTGCCGCCAATGCGAGCCGGTGGCGGCAGAAGCGCCACCAGATGAGCTTCCACTGTCCTGCCGAAGCGGCGGTATTTCTGATCGGTTCAGGTGATAGCGCGATGGCTTGATCGGTCATATCTATCGTCCTTCAGCCGTTGCGGATGCGGGGGTCGAGCCAGGCGAGCAACAGGTCCGAGATCAGCGTACCGATCAGCGTCAGCATGCTCATCAGCAGAATGAAGGTGCCGGCGAGATACATGTCCTGGGCAAACAGGGCGTTGAGCAGCAGCGGACCCGTGATCGGCAGGCTGAGCACGATGGAGACCACCACCGAACCCGAGACCAGATGCGGCAGCACCCAGCCGACCGTGGAGACGAAGGGGTTGAGCGCGACGCGCACCGGATATTTGAGCAGCAGCCGGATTTCGCTGAGGCCCCGGGCGCGCGCCATGTCGACATAGGGCTTGTTGAGTTCGTCGAGCAGGTTGGCGCGCATGATGCGGATCAGCGCCGCCGTGGCGCCCGTTCCGAGCACGACGACCGGGATCCACATATGCGAGATGAGATCGCCGAGCTTGGCCCAGCTCCAGGCGGCGTTGATATAGAGGGGCGAAAACAGCCCGCCGACGCTCTGGCCGAAATACTGCGCGGAGACGAACATCAGCACCAGCGCCAGCAGGAAGTTCGGGATGGCAAGGCCGAGGAACCCGAAGAAAGTGGCGACGTAATCGCCGACCGAATATTGCCGCACCGCCGAATAGATGCCGATCGGAAAGGCCACCGCCCAGACGAAGAGCAGTGTGGTGACCGAGACCACCATCGTCAGGCCCATGCGCGCCCAGATCAATTCGCTGACCGGCTTGTTCCAATCGAGGGACTGGCCGAAATCGCCGCGCAGCAGGATGCCGCTGATCCATTTCCAATACTGAACCGCCCAGGGCTGGTCGAGGCCGTAGCGCTCGCGCAAACCCGCAATGACACTGGGATCGACGGTCTCGTTCTGCGAGGCGAGACGCGCGGTCATCGCCGTCAGGAAGTCGCCCGGCGGCAGCTGGATGATGATGAAGGTCACGACCGAGATCGCGAACATCATCGGGATCATGTAAAGCAGACGTCTGATGATGAAGCCGGCCATGTTCAAGCTCCTTCGACCGGCAATCGCCGACCGGACTGGGTGATTGGGCGGGGCTGGTTCCGGAACGGCGCCCGACGACGCCATTCCGGCCGATCATTTGTCTTATTGCTGGTAGTAGAAGGTTTCCGGCTTGGCCGGTCCCGGCGTCATGTAGAAGGACGTACTGGGGATGACCTTCGGCACGTTGTGCATATTGGTCTTGACGATGCCGACGCGGTCCGGCTCCAGGTTGGTGCCGATGACGTAGAACTCGTCACGCGTGATCGCCAGCAGCTCCTTCATGGCTCCGAGCTGTTTTTCGAGCGTCGGCGCTTCCTGAACCTGCCGGTAGAGATCCATCTGCTTCTTGGCCGCCGGGCTTGGTTCCTCAGCGTTCGGATCCTTGGGATTCTGGTAGTAGAGGCCCCAGGCCGTCGCGAAGCTCGATTCATATTCGTGCGGGAAATACCATTTGGGATCGAGCAGGCCGAGGAAGTCGTAGCCACCACCGCCGACCCAGGCCAGGCCGTCATTCTCATTGTTCTGCAGGCGGGAGAAGATCAGCGAACGTTCGGCCGGGCGGGGCTGCATGTCGATGCCAACGGCTCGCCAATAACGCTGGATCATTTCCAGCGCGTCTACCTGGATGGGACTGCCAGTCAGCGCATCGATCGCAAAGGTGATCCGCTTGCCGTCCTGGCCGAGGCGAAAACCTTCGGCGTCTTTCTTGGTCAGGCCGGCCTTGTCGAGATACTGGTTGGCGAGATCGACATTATATTCGAGATACTGCGTCGCCATCTTCTCGTCGTAGAGCGCCGTGCCCTCGCGGGGCGCGGCCTGATAGGGCTTGGCTTGTCCCGCATAGATCAGCTGGTTGAGCTCCTCGCGGTTGATCGCGTGGCTGAGACCGATGCGGAAGTCCTTGTTGGAGAAGACGGCGCGCAGGGTCGGGTTCTTGTGGGTCTGGTTGAGCGTGATCAGCAGCGCGTTCGACCAGGCCGGCCGGGCGATGAACAGGCCGTAGCCACCCTTCTGCTGGTTCTGCACGATCACGGTGCGGGCATCCGTCGTCTCGATGAAGCGGTTCTGCATGTCGATTTCGCCGCTGATCGCTTTCAGGATGATCGCCTGGGTGTCCTGCATCACGTCGATGGTGATGCGGTCGAAGTAAGGCAGCTGGTTTCCTGCCGTATCCACCTTGGCATAATAGGGATTGCGTTCGGCGACGACCTGGGTCGTGCCGTTATAGGGCGCGGTCAACACCCAGGCGTCGAGCGTCGGGCGGCCGAGATCGCGCCAGCGGCCGGGAAAGCCGATCTTGTTGTTGAAGAGCTGGACCCAGTCGGTTGCGCCGGCCGCCTTCGCCAGGGCGTCGACACCGTCGGGATTGAAATCCTTGTGGAACTGCTTGAGGTAATGCGCCGGTGCTGCCGCCAGAATATCGGAGCCGCGCACGGTCGCCATGTTCATCAGGAAGAGCCCGTTCGGCGCGGCGAATTTGAAGACCACCTTGTCGTCGCCGATCTTCTCGACCTTGACGGTCTCGCCGCCGGCAGTCAGCCATCCCGGCGCGGCAGGCGTGATCTTGGTGTTGCGCAGCACATTCTCGTTCCACCACACCAGATCGTCCGCGGTGAAAGGCTCGCCGTCCGACCAGTGCGTGCCCTCGCGCAGGGTGAAGGTATATTCGGTGGCATTGGCATTAACCTCGAAACTCTTGGCGATGTCGGGGATCACCTCCGTCCATTCCGGGTTCCACCGGACCAGCCTGGTATAGCCGATCGAACGCTCGATCTCGCTGTCGCCGCCGCCGAAGGTGGCCGTGCGCCAGGTCCCTCCATAAGTGCCGACCGATTCAAGGGGAGTGAGCACGAGCGGCTCCTTGGGCACCCGCTTTTCCACAGGCGGCAGCTTGCCGGCATCGACGAGCGCCTTGAGTTCCGGCGCCTCCTGAAAGCCGAGGGCAGCGCCGGCCCAGCTGGAGCCGATGAGGATCGCACCGGCAACGATCGAAACGACCTGCCGTCGTAGCATTCTGACGTGTTGCATTGTTTCCTCCCAATGATCTCGCCTAGGTTATCGTTAACGTATTTTCCTCCAGCTATAACGTTAACGTTACCGTTGTTTCTTGTCAAAGAGATTCTCGGAGTCGTGTTCAAGGCCTGACCAGCCTTGGCTTTATCTAGAATTATGTTAGTTATCGTTATCCCAAATTTATCCAGAGATACCCAGTTGAGCCACCCCAAAGAGCCAGAGTCCAAAATCACCATCGCCGATGTCGCCCGCGCCGCCGGCGTGTCGCCGATGACGGTATCGCGCGTGCTCAATGATCAGGGTGGCGCCAGTGCAGAGACCACGCAGCGCATTCTTCTGGCGGCGAACGAACTCAACTATCGGCCCAATCCCTTTGCGCGCGGATTGCGATCCGACCGGTCGAAGACCATCGGCCTTCTCGTTCCCGACATCACCAACCCGTTCTTCCCCGAGGTCATCAGGGGAGCCGAGGATGCGGCGAGTGCGGCCGGCTACAACCTGCTTCTGTCCAACGTCGTCGAGAACAGCAAGCGGGAGGAAGAACTGATCGAAGCGCTGCTGCGGCACCGCGTCGACGGCATAATCGTCTGCAGCGCGCGCCTGCCCGACGCCGCCCTGCACAAGGCGCTCGCGCACCACCGCGCCGTCGTGCTCATCAACCGCGAGGCTCCGACCGAAGTCGCCGGAACGATCGTTACCGACTACGAGACCGGCGCGTCGCGGGCCATCGACCATCTGGTCGAGCGCGGACGCCGAAAAATCGCCATCGTCGCGGGACCGCGCAGTTCCTTCGGCGGCAAGAGCCGCCTCGTCGGCTTCCGCAAGACGCTGGCGGCCCATGGGTTGAAGGCACATGGCATCGTCTACTGTGATCCCACAGCTGCGGGCGGACAGACGGCGGCGGCGCAATTGCTGGCGGAAACGCCTGGGATCGACGCCCTCGTCTGCTACAACGACCTCAATGCGATCGGCGCCATGAAGGCCTGCCGGGCCGCCGGCATTTCCATCCCCGAACAGATCGCCCTCATCGGTTTCGACGACATCCCGACCGCCGAACTTCTGTCACCGGCGCTCACCACCTTGCGGGTGCAGAAACGGGAAATGGGAGAGGAAGCCGTGCGCCTGCTGCTCAGCCGCATCGCCACCAAGAACCGTCAGCACGGCATCGTCATCGTGCCCGAGCTCATCATCCGCGAAACGACCTGACCGACGTTAAACAGGAGGATATCCCATGGATGCCGATAATCTGCAGTCACTGGCCCTGCCCGAGGAGAAGAAAGCCTGGTTCGTCCATGACCGTTTCGGCATGTTTGTGCACTGGGGGCTGTATGCCCTGCCGGCCCGTCATGAATGGGTCAAAAGCCGCGAAGAATTGAACGACGCCGACTATCAAAAATATTTCGATCATTTCGATCCCGATCTCTACGACCCCCGCGAATGGGCGAGACGCGCCAAGGCCGCGGGCATGAAATATGTCGTGCTGACCACCAAGCACCATGAGGGCTTCTGCCTGTGGGATACCAAGGCCACCGACTTTAAGGTGACCAACACGCCCTATGGAAAGGATCTGCTGCGCCCCTTCGTCGACGCCTTCCGCGCCGAGGGGCTCAGGATCGGCTTCTATTATTCGCTGATCGACTGGCATCACCCCGACTTCACCGTCGATCCGCGCCATCCGCAGCGCAATCATCCCGATGCAGCGAAAATCAACGAAGGCCGGGATATGCAGCGCTATGCCGCCTTCATGCGCGAGCAAGTGCGCGAGCTGCTGACCGAGTTCGGCCGGATCGACATCATGTGGTTCGATTTCAGCTATCCGCAGTGGAAGCTCGGAGAACTGGTGGGAAAGGGCCATCAGGATTGGGAGAGCGAGAAGCTGGTGCGCCTGGTGCGCGAGCTTGCCCCCGATATCATCATCAACAACCGGCTCGATCTTGCCGGCCTGCAGCCGGACATCGTCACGCCGGAGCAATATATGCCGCGCGCCTGGCCGAAGCGCGAAGGCAGGCGCGTCGTCTGGGAGGCCTGCCAGACGCTCAGCGGCTCCTGGGGCTATCACCGCGACGAGGACACCTGGAAAAGCACGGAGCAGCTGGTGCAGATGCTGGTCGGCACCGTTGCGATCGGCGGCAATCTGCTGATGAATGTCGGACCGACGGCACGCGGCACGCTCGACCACCGTGCAATATCGGCCCTTGCCGCCTATGAGGAGTGGATGGCGCTGCACGAGCGCAGCATCGTCGGCTGCACCCAGTCCGACTTCACCGCCCCGCCCGATTGCCGGCTGACCCAGAACGGCGACCGCCTCTACATCCACCTGTTCAACTGGCCCTATAAGCATCTGCATTTCGATGCGCTGGCGGGCAAGATCGAATATGCGCAATTCCTGCATGATGCCAGCGAAGTCACATGGCTGCGCCCGTCCGCCAATATGCTGTGGGCGAACACCCAGTTCCCCGTCGGCGAGGACGAGCTGACATTCGTCCTGCCGGTGCGCCGTCCCAAGGTCGCCGTCCCGGTCATCGAGGTCAAGCTCAAGGCGGGAGGCGCTGCCGGCATTCAGGATTGATGCAATCGCCTGATCCGCCGATCAGGACAGGCTGATCGCCATTGGCCGGTCGAGGTCGCGGGCGAGGTAGTCCTGGATCTGGCGGACGATCTGGCTGGCGTGGGCGATCGCCAGCCGGTCGGCCCGCTCGGCGTCGCCCGCTTCGATCGCGGCGATGATTTCCTCGTGTTCATCGACATATTGACGCGGCAGGCGGTCATCGAAGGTGGAGTAATAGAGGCGAAGGATGCGCCGGCCTTCGTCGAGCAGCTTGGCGAAGAAGGTCGTGTAATAGGAATTGCCGGCGAGCTCGGCGATCGCCACGTGAAATTCGCGGTTCGCCTCGATCATCGCATAGGCGTCGCGTGCGGCGACGGCATCGGCAAAATGCTTTTGGTGCAGCCGGATGCTCTTCATGATTTCGCCGTTCCGCCTCTCGGCCGCCCCGCGCGTCGTGACCCGGTACATCAGCGTCAGCGCTTCGAAATAGGTGGGCAGGCTCGCGAAATCGATCGGCGCGACGATCGTGTTCCTATTCGGCAGGGTCGTGACCAGCCCGTCTGCGGCAAGCCGCAGCAGTGCCTCGCGAATGGGCGTCCTCGACATGCCGAAACGCTCCGACAACCGGACCTCATCGAGCGGGCTGCCGGGCTCCAGCGCCATGGACAGGATTTCCCGGCGCAGCGTCAGATAGACGCTCTGCGTGCCGGAGCCGCGCACCCGCACATTTTTCGCGTCGTTCTGCATGTGTCCCGCCCTCTATCCTGAAAGCCTTGTATTGCGTTTCGGCCGGTTTCCGCAACGGTTCTCATAAAGCCGGTTGAGTCTTGTCGACAGTTTGTATATAACGCTCATGACTTTAACGGGGTGCAAGCGATGACGACAGGATGGAAGGGCGTATTTCCCGCCGTAACGACACAATTCAACGAAGATCTTTCCGTGGATCTGCCCGCGACCCAGCGTGTTCAGGACGCACTCGTCAATGACGGCGTCAACGGCCTGATCGTCATGGGCACATGCGGCGAGAACAATTCGCTCGATCCCGATGAGAAGCGTACGATCCTGAAAGCCGCCGTCGAGGTCGTCAACGGCCGCGTTCCGGTCGTCACAGGCGTCTCCGAATTCGACACGCGCCGCGCCGTCGCCTATGCCCGCGACGCCGAAAAGCTCGGCGCCGACGGCCTGATGCTGCTGCCGGCCATGGTCTATGTGCCGAAGCCGGAAGAGCTGATCGCGCATTTCCGCACCGTCGCCGAAGCGACCTCGCTGCCGATCATGCTCTATAACAACCCGCCGGCCTATCGCGTCAACATCGGCGCCGACGTGCTGAAGGTGCTGGCCGACGTGCCGAATATCAAGGCCGTCAAGGAAAGCGCGCCGGATCCGCGCCGTTTCACCGACCTCATCAATGAATTCGGCGATCGTTTCGATATTTTCGCCGGCCTTGATGACGTCGCGCTCGAAGGGCTGATGCTCGGCGCCAAGGGCTGGGTCTCGGGCCTCACCAGCGCCTTCCCGGAGGAATCCGTGCAGCTCGTCGCCGCCGCCGAACGCGGCGACTGGGAGACAGCCCGCGAGATCTACCGCTGGTTCATGCCGCTCCTGCATCTCGATGCCGAGCACGACCTCGTGCAGTCGATCAAGCTCGCCGAACAGATCATGGGCCGCGGCTCCGAACGCGTCCGCATGCCGCGCCTGCCGCTGTCGGGCGCGCGCCGCGCCGAGGTCACCGCCATGGTCGAAAAAGCGGCCGCCACGCGTCCGTCGAAAATCGGCAAGGCCGCCTGAGACAATCAGGCCGGCAGCATGCGCAGCAGCTGCCGGTCCTTCCTCACCCGCTAAACGCCTTTGGCGTTGCCGGAACGGATGAGGCTGCCACGGCTGACCAGCGACGGTATCTGGAAAATATGCTCCGCGCTGGTGCGGCCCTCTATTCTGGAAATCAATGTCCGGGTGGCGACCTGGCCGAGCTCCCTGCCCGACTGATCGATGCTTGCGAGATTGACGAGGCCGAGCGCTGCGGTCGAGGAATTGTCGTAGCCGATGACGGCGAGGTCTTCCGGCACGCGCACGCCCATCTCCATCGCCAGGCTCAAAAGCGTGATCGCGTCGAGATCGCTCCAGCAGAACACGGCGCGCGGCCTGTTCTTTCTCGACAGGAACTTGCGCATCGTTTCCTCCCGCTTTGGCGGGGCGATGGGGATTTTGCTGATCGAGGCAGACGAGCCGAGCCCGGCGCGCTGCATTGCCCGGCGGAAGCCGATCTCCCGCTGGCGAACGACGGAGACCTGATGTCCCTCACGCTCGCCGAGACTGAGCATTTCGATATCGCGGTAGCCGCAGCCAAGCAGCGCCTCGACTGCGATCTCCGCCCCGCGCTGGTCGTCGGCATTGACGGTATCGAAGGCGGTGGCGCCGGCATCGTGGTAGCCGACGGCGACGATCGGTATCTGTGACGCGAAATTGGCGATGATCTCGGAGGGCAAGCGCGGGGCAACGAGGATCAGGCCATCCATCTTGTAGTCGATCATCGACTCGATCAACGAGGTCTCCAGCTGCACGCGCGCATCGCTGACGCCGATCATCGCCTGATAATGCGACGGCGCCAGCACGCCGTTCACGCCGGCAATCACCTCCGGCAGGAAGGGATTGCGGATGTCGATCAGCAGCACGCCGATGGTGAAGCTGCGGCCGCGCAGGCCGCGTGCGGCCCGCGAAGGGCGATAGCCGAGCTCTTCGATGGCGCCGGTCACCTTGGCGCGCAGCGCTTCGCTGACGCCGTAGGCATTTCGCATCACCTTAGAAACTGCGGCGACCGAGACGCCTGCGTGCTTTGCCACTGTCCGGATCGTCACGCGATCATTTCGTTGCAGTCTTTGTTTGTCTTCGATCGACATGAAATCTCTGGGCTGCCCTGCGGGCCGTCACAATCGCCCGCAAAAACAACATGGCAGAGTGGCGGCGAAATTTCTATTGCGCTCCCGAAAAAAATGTAGAACGTTATATGGAGAACGTTCTACATTCTATGGGAGGACTTGATGAACTTTCAGCCGGCAGCCATCAACGGCGATCTCGTTTCGCGCGCCTGGTCGGGGGACATGATCGCGCCGCTGTCGGACGGCGGCCAGGGAACGCAGGCAAGCTTCGTCTCCAGAACCTTCGAGCACGATGGCGCCAGCGGTCCGGCCGAACTCTTCATTTCCGCGCTCGGCCTCTACCGCTGCTTCATCAACGGCGAGCGCGTCGGCACCGATCTTTTGACGCCCGGCTGGACGAATTATGACGATCGCATCGCCTATCAGCGATACGATGTGTCGAGCCTGCTCAAATCAGGCCTCAACCGGATCGAGATCTGGCTCGCCGATGGATGGTATCGGTCGCCCATCATGTGGGGCGCCAAAGCGATCCCGAACTGCTGGGGCGAGAGGATTGGCGCCATTGCCGATCTGGTCGCGCCGGGCGGCACCATTCTGTCCACCGATACGAGCTGGCGCAGCGGCCTTCTGCCCATTCTGAAGTCGGGGATCTATTTCGGCGAGATCTATGACGCCCTCCGGGAAACGCTTAGGGAAACGCACGGGACCGAGAGGCTGCCTTTCGACAAGGGGCTGCTCGTCGCCCATGAGACTGCGGCGGTGCGGGAGTTGCAGCCGCTCGCCCCGGTCGACAGCTGGACCGATGAGGAAGGCACGACGATCTATGACTTCGGCCAGAATGTCGGCGGCTACGTCAGATACACGGTCCGCGGCACGGGCGGCACCGAAGTGCGGGTGGAGCATTCGGAAGTCCTCGGTCCCGATCGCCATTTCGACAATCGCAACTATCGTGCGGCCGCAGCGCACACGCTCTACACGCTGCGCGGAGACGGCGAGGAAACCTATGCGCCGCATTTCACCTTCCACGGCTTCCGCTATGCCAGAGTGACGATCACAGGAAACGCCGAGATCCTCGAAATCGCATCGATCCCAATCTCGTCGGTGCCGGAACCCGCCGGCGGCTTCACCTCGGGCAACTTTCTCGTCAATCGCCTCGTGCAGAACACCATCTGGTCGCAGCGCGCCAATTTCGTCGAAGTGCCCACAGATTGCCCGCAGCGCGACGAACGCCTGGGCTGGACGGGCGACGCCCAGGTCTTTGCCGCAACCGCGTGCTGGCTGAGCGACAGCCAGTCCTTCTTCAGGAAGTATCTGCGCGACGTGATGGCCGACCAGCGCGAGGACGGAGCCGTCTCACATTTCTCGCCGGACCCGACGCGTCTGCACCCCGCCGACTTCCCCGGCTATGCCGGCTCGACCGGATGGGGCGACGCGATCGTCGTCATCCCCTGGGTGCTCTATACCCATTACGGCGATCGGGCCGCTCTTTCGGAGTGCCTCGATTCCATGGTGCGCTGGGTGGATTTCGTCTGGTCCATCTCGGATGGCCCGATCGTGCGTCCGCCGTCGCATTGGGGTGCGCGCGGCTTCACTTTCGGCGACTGGCTGCAGCCGGTCGGCGACAACAGGAAGCCGCGCCCGACGATCGCCGACGATTGCGCCGCCACCCTTTATCACTTCATCTCGACAGACCTTCTCGCAAAGATCGCCGCCGTTCTCGGCGAAGACACGCTAGGAGAGCAGATGAAGCGGCGCGCCGGAGAAATCCGGCAGGCTTTCGCCAACGAGTTCATCACGCCGGCGGGACGGCTCGCTCATAACGACCAGACCTCCTATGCGCTGGCGTTCCTCCACGACCTGATACCGGCCGAGCATGATCAGGCGGCCCGGCAGCATTTCCGGCAGGTGATCATCGATGCCGACTACAAGATCGGCACCGGCTTCATCGGCACCCCTGCCCTCCTGCCGGCGTTGACAAAGCTCGGCATGGACGACCTTGCCGAAAAGGTCTTCCTGCAGGAGGACGTGCCGGGCTGGCTCTACCAGGTTTCGAAGGGAGCGACGACCATCTGGGAGCGCTGGGATTCCATGGCGCCTGACGGCACCATCTACGAGCCCGACATGAACAGCTACAATCACTACGCCTATGGCGCGGTCTGCCAGTGGCTGTTCGAATGCGTCGCCGGCATTTCACCGAGCCCGGATGCGCCGGGATTTGCCGAGGTCATCGTCGATCCCGCGCCGATCCCGTCGCTTTCGCATGTTTCAGCCTATCACGATGTCAGCCAGGGACGCATCGAGGCGGGCTGGCGCTGCACCGGCAACGAGGTCACCTATGTGCTGACGCTTCCGGAGGGCTGCGTCGGCCGCTTCCGGCCCGGACGGCGGCACAAGAACCCGTCGCTCGACGGCAAGCCCGTCACCGGGGAGGCCGTTCTTTCGCCGGGGACGCACCAGCTGGTTTTTTCTCTACCCGATCATTGAGGAGCATAAAGGTCACACCGTTCAGAGGAGGAACGTCATGACACATCGGATAAAGCGCATTCTTTGGGGCGCGTCGGCGCTTCTGGCCTTGGCCGCGGCCGGCCCGTCGCAGGCGGAAACCACGCTGTCTTTCCTGATCGACAATAACCCCGACACGGTCGCGGCGGCCGAGGCCCTGGTCGCCGCCTACCAGAGCAAGGCGCCCGACGTGACGATCGAGATCGAGCAGCGGCCGGGCGGCGGTGAGGGCGACAACATCGTCAAGACGCGCCTGGCGACCGGCGAAATGTCCGACGTGTTCCTCTATAATTCCGGCTCGCTCCTGCAGGCGCTGAAGCCCACGCAGACGCTTGTCGATTTGAGCAGCCTGCCGTCACAGGCCAAAGTGGACGAAAGCTTCAAGGCGGTCGTCAGCGCCGACGGCAAGTTCTACGGCGTTCCCTTCGGCACGGCGATGGCGGGCGGGATCCTCTATAACAGGAAGATCTACCAGGACCTCGGTCTGTCCGTTCCGAAGACATGGGCGGACTTCATGGCCAACAACGCCAAGGTCAAGGCATCGGGAAAGGTCGCCGTGGCGCAGACCTATCGCGATACCTGGACTTCGCAGCTCTTCGTTCTCGCCGATTACTACAATCTGCATGCCGCCGTGCCGAACTTCGCCGCCGACTATACCGCCAACAAGGCGAAGTATGCCGAAACACCGGCGGCGATGAAGGGCTTCGAACGGCTGAAGGACGTTCACGACGCAGGCCTGATGAACGAGGACTTCGGCGCGGCAAGCTATGACGACGGCTTGAGAATGGTGGCGACCGGCGAGGCGGCGCATTATCCGATGCTGAGCTTCGCCGTCGGCGCACTCAAGCAGAATTATCCCGACAATCTGGGCGATGTCGGTTTCTTCGCTCAGCCGAGCGACGATGCGGCGACGAACGGGCTGACGGTCTGGATGCCGCCGGGCCTTTATATTCCGGCCAGCAGCCAGCATGCCGAGGAAGCGAAGAAATTCGTCGATTTCGCCGGAAGCGTCGAGGGCTGCAAGGTGATGGTGGACACCAACGCCGTCCAAGGGCCTTCCCTGGTCGACGGCTGCGACCTGCCGGCGGACGTGCCGCCTGCAATCAAGGACATGCTTCCCTATTTCGAGGCCAAGGACAAGACGACACCGGCGCTGGAGTTCGTCTCTCCCGTCAAGGGGCCGGCGCTCGAGCAGATCACCGTCGAAGTCGGCTCCGGCATTCGTCAGCCTGCCGACGCGGCGAAACTCTATGACGAGGATGTGCGCAAGCAGGCCAAGCAGCTCGGGCTGCCGAACTGGTAGAGCGGTCTTTCGGGCCAGTCAGCCTCGCCCGCAAAGGGCGAGGCTTCACCCGATGGAAGAGGGAGCTATGATCGAGACACGCCGCCCCGCGCGCAAATCGCCCTATCCGTTGTGGTTTTTCATTCCCGCCGCCGTCATTTATGGCGTGCTGTTTCTCGTTCCCACGATATCGTCCCTTTGGTTCAGCCTGACACGATGGGATCTGTCGACGGCCGAATTCATCGGTCTCGAAAATTTCCGTCAGTTCTTTTCCGAACCCTTCTTGATCCAGGGGCTCGTCAACACGCTGATCTATGCCGTGACGACGTCGTGTCTGAAGACGGTCTGCGGGCTGCTGCTCGCCGTGCTCCTGACCGGCAATATCTTCGCCCGCGGTTTCCTGCGCACGCTGGTCTTCTTTCCCGTCCTCGTCTCGACGATCGGCATCGGTATCACCTTCACCGTGATGATGCATCCGACCAAGGGTATCATCAACGTTACGCTCGAGGCGCTCGGCATTCCCGGGCCGGGATGGCTCACTGACCCGGCGCTCGCCCTTTTTTCGGTGGCCCTGGTCGATCTGTGGAAGGGTGTCGGCCTCGCCACCCTCATCTTCATCGCCGGTCTCGCCGCCATCAGCCCCGATTATTACGAGGCTGCGAGAATCGACGGAGCCACGCGCCTGCAGCAATTTTTCCGGGTCACCCTGCCGCTTGTGCGCCCAGCTACCATCACGGTGGTGACATTGTCGCTGATCGGCGGCCTTCGCTCCTTCGACCTGATTTGGGCAATGACCCGCGGCGGGCCTGGTTTCTCCTCCGACGTGATCGCCTCGGTCATCTACAAGCAGTATCAGGCAGGCTTCTACGGCCTGTCGACGGCCGGCAACGTCATCCTGTTCGCGCTGATTGCCGCAATCATCCTGCCGCTTACCCTATGGTTCAACCGGCGAGAGGTCGAAGAATGAGAAGCATCCGTCCCTATGTGACCGGCGCCATATCGCTTGCCGTCGCGGCGGTCATCTTCGTCATGCCTTTCGTCTTCGTCGCTCTCCAGGCGGTCAAATCGAAATCGGAAGCCTCCCGCCTCGATTTCGAATTGCCCGGCCAATGGCTGTTCTGGGACAATCTCGTGGCCGTCTTCAAGGCGCGCGATTACCAGCTTGTGCTCGCCTATTTCAATTCGACGCTGATCACCGTCGCCTCCGTCACGATCCTCATCCTGCTGTCGGCGATGGTGGGCTATGTGATGCAGCGCCGCAGGACTGCCTGGAACAAGGTCGCATCCGTTGCCCTCTTCATGGGCCTGATGATGCCGCCTGCCGTGGTTCCGACGATCGGCCTGCTGCAGGAGATCGGCCTCTTCAAGACCATGACCGGGATGATCCTGATCCAGGTCGCCTATAATCTCTCCTTCTCGACATTGCTCTACCGGTCCTTCATCTCGACCATCCCGCGCGATCTCGACGAGGCGGCGCTGATCGACGGCGCAAAGCCCCGGCAGATCTTCTTCCGGGTGATCCTGCCGCTGCTGAAACCGGTGACCGTCACCAACATCGTCGTGCAGTCGATCGCGATCTTCAACGATTTCACCAACCCGCTCTATTACCTTCCCGGCAAGGAGAACGTCACGGTGCAGCTGACGCTCTATAATTTCCAGAGCATGTATACCAGCCAGTACAACCTCCTCTTCATGAACATCCTCCTCGTGACGATCCCGCCGCTGATCGTCTTCATCTTCTTCAACCGGCAGATCGTCGCGGGCATGACGGCTGGCGCAGTCAAAGGGTAGCAGAATGGCCGAGCTCACTCTCAAACAGGTTCGCAAGAGCTTCGGCGCCCTCGAGGTCATCAAGGGGATCGATCTGGAGGTGGTCTCCGGCGAATTCGTGGTGTTCGTCGGCCCGTCAGGATGCGGAAAATCGACACTGCTGCGCATCATCGCCGGACTGGAAGAGACGACGTCAGGCCTGTTGACCATCGGCGGCAAGGACGTGACCCACGCCGAACCCTCCGAACGCGGCATCGCCATGGTGTTCCAGAGCTACGCGCTCTATCCGCATATGACGGTGGCGGAAAATATCGGCTTCGGCCTATCACTCGCCCGCCGTCCGAAGGCGGAAATCACAGCCAAGGTCGCGGCGGCGGCGGAAACGCTGCAGCTCACCCACCTGTTGCAGCGAAAGCCGAAAGCGCTCTCCGGCGGCCAGAGGCAGCGCGTCGCCATCGGCCGGGCGATCGTTCGCGATCCCAAGGTCTTCCTGTTCGACGAGCCGCTCTCCAATCTGGACGCCTCGCTCCGAGCCCAGATGCGCCTGGAGATTTCCGATCTCCACGCCCGTCTGAAATCGACGATGATTTATGTGACCCACGACCAGGTGGAGGCGATGACGATGGCGGACAAGATCGTCGTCTTGAACGGCGGCGCGGTCGAGCAGATCGGCAGCCCGATGGAGCTCTACCGCAACCCCGCCACCCCCTTCGTCGCCGGCTTCATCGGCAGCCCGAAGATGAACCTCTATGGCGGCGAGACAGCACGGCAATTGGGCTGCACGACCTACGGCATCCGTCCGGAACATATCCGCCTTTCGGCAGACGCCGGACAGTGGCATGGCACGATCCGGCACGTGGAACGCCTCGGCGCCGACGCGATCCTCTATCTCGACGTCGCCGATCTCGGTGAAATGGTCGTGCGCACCGACGGCGACACGCCGTTTGCACCCGGCATGACGGTCTGGGCAAATCCGGTCGAGGGTGCGGAGCATCGGTTCTGAAACAGCGTACCGCCGATGGCCTCGCCGTGGAAATCTGCAATCAATGATTAATATGCAATCATTGCTGAATGGAGAACGAAATGGCCAGCATGACCATCCGCAATCTGGACGAAGGGTTGAAGCAGCGGCTGCGCATACGCGCCGCAACCCACGGACGCTCCATGGAGGATGAGGCACGGGATATTTTGCGGACAGCGCTTGCGGCCAGCGAGCCGACGGCCCGCAATCTCGCAGATGCCATTCGCACGCGCCTGCTCTCGGTCGGCGGCATCGAACTCGACATTCCGCCCCGAGAGCCAATTCGCGAGCCTCCGGACTTCGCCGCGTGATCGTTCTCGATACCAATGTCATTTCAGAACTGCTGGCGCCCGCTCCGAATGCGGCCGTTCTCGACTGGGTCGCAAAGCAGCATCCTTCTTCCGTCTTCACGACCGCGGCAGCGGAGGCGGAGCTGGAGATTCTCTATGGCCTTCGTCTGCTTCCCGAGGGGGCGGGGCCGCCGCGATCTGGAGGCAGTGATTTTGCCGATATTCACCGAAGATTTCGGCGGGCGCGTCCTGCCATTCGATCGCGAGGCTTCGAACGTCTATGCGACGATCGCTACCGACCGTCGCAAGGTGGGTCGGCCGATCAGTCAATTCGATGCCCAGATCGCCGCCATCGCCATTTCGCGTGGTGCTTCGCTCGCAACACGCAATGTCTCCGATTTCACGGGGATCAATCTTCAGATCGTCAATCCGTGGAAGGGCAAATAGCACGCGGAACCGCCAGTGACTCCGCACGGCAAGGTCCCAACAGCGGGGAAGAGGCACCTACTGAATACCGAAGCCGGCGCCACTGCCAAATTCAGAGGCGGATCGTCAGGCGAGAAGACGCGCAGGCTGGCCTTGGCGGATCATCAGTTCGACTGCCTGTTTGTCGAAAGAAACGAAGCTCTCGCCGCCAAGCCATGCTCCTTCATGGGCAATCACGCCATCTGCGAAATCGCCACCCGCTTCCAACATGGCTAGTCCTGCTTCGACCGCGGGGCGGTTCATTGCCACGTTGCCCGCATTGAGCAGATCGTGGAGCGTTTGTGAGACATCTTCCTTTGATAGCTTGGCTCCTCGACGCAGGATCCAGACAAGTTCACATAGGCTCGGCAGGGAAACTGCGATCAGCGATGCTTCCGTGAGGAGCTTTGCCGCAGCCTTCCCCTGCTCGACATCGTCCTGCAGGACTGCCCGAGCAAGAATATTGGTATCCACCGAGACTTTCATTCCTCGCCGGCCCAACCAGAGGCCGCGATTTCGTTCATTTCTTCGATGGTCAACGGCTTTTTCATCTTGCCAGCATGCCGACCGATAAAATCGTCGATCGTCCCCGCTGGACGAGCAGCCTTTACCCGTAGCTCACCTCCAGGAAGCTTGTCGAATTCGATTCGTTCACCCGGTTTGACACCAAGGTGCGTCAGCAAATCCCGTCTCAGCGTGATTTGCCCTTTCATTGTGACGGCCAGGGAAGGCATGGAAAATCTCCTGTCTCAATCAACGTAAAAGTAATGTAAGTTTTCCTTACATTCAAGGTCCAGGCGATACGGCAAGTCGCAAAGCGTCCGAGAATTTTCTTCATTCGACGCTAACGCCTCGACGCAGCCTCAGCAAGTCTGCAATCTAGAGCTACAGATCGGTCAAAGCGTAATGATCCCATATCCACGATCAGAATAAATGGCGGCAAAAAGCTCCACTAAACCTTAACTTGTGATTGGTAACGAGGTCACAGAAACGTTGAGGGGTTGTAAAATGACCGGACATCCAGAGCGCGAACCTTTCTGATAGGCCTTACCGGATGTACCTACGCCGTTGTTCCGATCTTGACTTGGCTCGTTGGCCTGTCAGTGGATCCAAGAGGCTTCACGCAGCTCAGCACGGCCGCAATGATTTTTCTTTTGGGATTCGGGCTCCTCTGCCATTGGCGTAAAATTCCGTCACTGATCTGCATTGTTGAATGCACTGGTCTTGGGCTGTTGCTGACGAGCCCGCTGGTTATCTCCACCTACGTTGCTTTCGCTCTGAACATGCCTTTGCAGGATCAACAGCTTCTGCAGCTAGATCGAAATCTCGGCATCGACTGGTTGAGCATGATTTCATTCTTTGATGCACATCCACTCCTCTCAAAGTCACTGATGTTTTCATATCAAGCTTTCCACTATCAGCTTCTATTCCTTCCGGTTCTGCTAAGCCTCTGCGGTCATCAGTCTCGCGCCTATCAGGTCGTCGGGACTTACGGGCTCATTTGCGTCATCGCGAGTATCATCACCATTTGGTATCCAGCGCTCGGAACCTACACTGATTTTTCCCTGCGGCCTGGCGACCTCAAAAACATCAACGGCATACTCGGCGTCGAATACGTCCCGCAAATACTCGCCGTCAGAAATGATCCTAATTTTGTCCTGCAATTGGAGCATGTAAGTGGCATCATCTCGTTTCCGTCTGTCCACGCGGCGGTAGCAATACTGTGCATTTGGGGTGCATGGACAGTGCGATGGACAAGACTTCCTATGATTTTCTTAAATTCGCTGATGCTGCTGGCCGCTATCACAGAAGGCGGCCACTACGTCGCCGATTTGGTTGCTGGGATCGGTGTTGCTGGTTTCAGCATATCATCGGTGACATATATTTCACGTGGCGGCAGGATTTCATTCTATCGCAGCCAATTTCACAGAAGCGCGCCACAGATCTAATCTAAATGATCCCGATGAACACCTTGCAAGCAACTCGCGACCTGCATCGTCCAATGCCGAAAATCCGCAATGGTTCGTGTACGAACGCACCCCGGATCGGCAACTTGTCACTGCAGATCATGGAAGACGAAGTATCGAGTGAAAGCACAGGCGCGCAAAGCGCAAGCATCAACCAGGTCAGGCAATGCCGCCGAGGCACACATATTTGATTTCGGTATATTCGTCCAAGCCGTGCCTGGAGCCTTCGCGGCCGAGGCCCGACATCTTCACGCCGCCGAACGGCGCCTCGGCGGTGGAGACGAGGCCGGTATTGACGCCGACCATCCCATATTCGAGCGCTTCGGCCACGCGGAATACCCGCGAGAGATCACGCGCATAGAAATAGGAGGCAAGACCGAACTCGGTGTCGTTCGCCTGTTCGATGACATCCTGCTCGTCGCGGAAACGAAAGAGCGGCGCGAGAGGCCCGAAGGTTTCCTCGCGGGCGACCTGCATGCCGGCGCTGACGTCGCGCAGAACGGTCGGCTCGAAGAAAAGGCCGCCGAGCGCATGGCGTTTGCCCCCTGACATGATCCTCGCGCCCTTTGCGACGGCATCGCTGACATGGGCCTCTATCTTGGCGACAGCGTTTTCATCGATGAGCGGGCCAAGCACGACATCACGCTCCAGGCCATTGCCGACCTTCAGCGCCGAAACGGCCTCGGCGAGCTTGGCGGCGAACGCCTCATAGACGCCGTCCTGGACATAAAGCCGGTTGGCGCAGACGCAGGTTTGGCCATTGTTGCGGAACTTGGCGATGATCGCGCCTTCGACCGCGGCATCGAGATCGGCGTCGTCGAACACGATGAAAGGCGCGTTGCCGCCAAGCTCGAGGCCGAGCTTCTTGATCGTCGGCGCGCACTGCCGGTATAGCAGCTCGCCGGTCCGCGTGGAGCCGGTAAAGGTCAGGACCCGGATATCGCGGCTTGCGGTCAGAACGCCGCCGATGGCGGCCGCATCACCGGTGACGATGCTGAGAAGACCCGCCGGCAGGCCGGCTCGTTCGGCGAGAACCGCAAGCGCGATGGCAGAGAACGGCGTCTGCGGCGCCGCCTTGAGAACGACGGCGCAGCCCGCCGCAAGTGCCGGCCCGACCTTGCGCGTGATCATCGCGTTCGGAAAGTTCCAGGGCGTGATCGCCGCCACCACACCTGCGGGCTGGCGCAGCACGAGGATGCGCTTGTCCGGCTGATGTCCCGGTATGATGTCGCCGTTGATGCGTCTTGCCTCTTCGGCGAACCATTCGATGAAGCTCGCCCCGTAGGTGATCTCCCCCTTGGCTTCGTCAAGCGGTTTTCCCTGCTCCAGCGTCAGGATCGTCGCCAGATCGTCGCGGTTTTCGATCATCAGGCGGTGCCACGCCTTGAGAATGGCGGCGCGTTCTCCGGCGGTCTTCTTCGCCCAAAGCTTCTGGGCGACGACGGCTGCCCGGATGGCATCCTCCGTTTCCGCGGCACCGAGTTCCGGTACTGACCCCAGCACCTCGCCCGTCGCCGGGTTGCGGATCGCCGCCGCCTGGCGGCCTTCCGCTTCGATCCAGCGATCGGCGACCGGGCATGCCTGACGGAACAGCGAGGGATCATTGAGCTTCATAAGGCAACTTTCAGCAGAAGACGTGAGCGGCACCGGGATCGAACTCGAGATGCACCTCATCGCCGCGGCTGAGCCCGGTGATCGCCTCGTGACCGAACGGCAGGCGAACCGCCAGCGCTTCGCCATTCGCCGTTTCGGTCGAGACGTGGATGTTGTTGCCGAGGAAGGTGATGTCGCTGACCGTCGCGGCAAGACCGGCTCCCGCCGCCTGGGCCCGCGATAGGCGAATACGCTCCGGCCGCAGCATCAAGGCTGCCCTCTTGCCTGATATTCCTTTTCCATGGACCGGAATATGGTTGAAGACAGTGCCGCCACCAAGCGAAATCGTGGCCTGCCCGTCGGCAGACGACAACAGATCACAAGAAATGAAGTCGCTGTCGCCGATGAATTCGGCGACGAAGCGGGTCTTCGGATTGGCGTAAAGTTCAGGACCGGTGCCGATCTGGTCGATGACGCCCTTGGAGAAGACGGCGATGCGGTCGGAGAGCCGCAGCGCTTCTTCCTGATCATGCGTGACGTAGAGGATCGTCACTTCGGTCTGCTGGTGGATGCGGCGGATCTCGTGCTGGATTTCCTCGCGCAGCTTCTTGTCGAGCGCCGACAGCGGTTCGTCCATCAATAGCACCGGCGGGTCGTAGGCAAGGGCTCTGGCGAGCGCGACGCGCTGCTGCTGGCCGCCGGACATTTGCGCCGGCTTGCGGTCCTCGAAGCCTTCGAGCCGGACGAGGCGCAGCATCTCCTTCACCTTGCTGTCGATCTCGGCCTTCGACTTGCGCCGGACCTTCAGCGGAAAGGCGATGTTTTCGCCCACCGTCAGATGCGGAAACAGCGTGTAGCGCTGGAACACCATGCCGATGTTGCGCTTGTGCGACGGCGTGGCGAGCAGGGTCTTGCCCTCCAGTGTGATGTCGCCTTTCGTCGGGTTTTCAAAGCCGGCCAGGATGTAGAGTGTCGTGCTCTTGCCGGATCCGGAGGGGCCGAGGAAGGTCAGGAATTCGCCGCGGCGAACGTCGAGATTGACGTCGTGGACGGCGACCACAGGGCCGTATTCCTTGCGTATTCCGCGGATCTGAAGGAATGCATCGTTCATTGTTTCAGTACCTTACGCACGACGGCAACCAGCGCCATCAAGATGATCGTCAAAAGGATGAGAAGGGTCGACGCGGCTGCAACGACAGGCGTCAGGTCTTGCCTGAGCGTCGCCCATACCTTTACGGGCAGCGTCTGCAGGGTCGGGCTCGACATGAAGATCGCCACAACCACCTCGTCCCAGGATGTCAGGAACGAGAAGACGGCGGCCGAAAACAGCCCGTGGCTGATCGCAGGAAGCGTGACCCTGATCTTCGCTTCCAGAGGCGAGGCACCGCAAAGCACCGCCGCATCCTCGATCGACTTGTCGAAACCTTCCAGCGCACTCGAGATGGACAGGATCGAGAAGGGCAGCGCCAGGACCAGATGCGAAATGACAAAGCCCGTCAGCGTGCCGCCAAGGCCGATGCGGAGAAAGAAGGCGTAGAGGGCAACCGCCAGAACCACGACCGGCAGGATCATTGGCGTCAGGAACAGCGCTTTCAGCGCATCGCGGAACATGAACGAACCGCGCACCAGCCCGAAGGACGTCACCAGCCCGAGCAACACCGACAGGACCGTGACGATGACAGCGATTTTGAAGCTCGTCAGAGCCGATTCCAGCCAGCGCGGATCGGCGAAGAGTTCATTGTACCACTGGAAGGTCCAGCCGGGAGGCGGAAAGATCAGCCATTGCGACGAGCCGAAGGACAGGGCCGCGATGAAGACGATCGGCAGCAGCAGGAAGGCTGCCGTCAGAAGCGTTATGCCGATAAGGACGTATTTCCACCAGCCGAGGCGATCGAAATTGAGCAGCATATCAACGTCCTCCCGGGTTCTGGTTGCCGAAGAAGCGCAGCTGCACGGCATAGAGCGAGAGCGTCACGACCAGGAGAACCAGCGCCGCGGCGCCGCCCATTCCCCAGTTGACCAGCGACTGCACGAACTGAGCGATCAGTTCGGCGAGCATCATGTTGGCGGTACCGCCGAGAAGCGACGGTGTCACGAAATAGCCGAGCGACATGACGAAAACCATCAGGGCGCCGGCCGCCATGCCGGGCATGGCGAGCGGCAGCAGAACACGCGTCAGACACTGCCAGCGGTTGGCGCCGCAAAGGGCAGCCGCCTGCAAGGTCGACGGGTCGATCTTCTTGATCACGCCATAGAGCGGCAGGATGATGAAGGGCAGCATGATATAGGTCATGCCGATCGTCACGCCGGTCAGATTGTTGACGAGCGCCAGCGGCTGGTCGATCAGGCCCATACCCATCAGCATCTTGTTGATAAGCCCGGTGCGCTGCAGCAGCACCATCCAGGCATAGGTGCGGGCCAGCAGGTTGGTCCACATCGAGAGCAGCAGGATCGCAAAGATTATCGAGGTTAGCCGTCCGGGCATGATCGCCAGCGCCCAGGCGACGGGAAAGCCGATCGCGAGCGAAATCGCCGTGACGAGACCGGAGACGATGAAGGTATTGGCGAAGATCTTCAGATAGGTCGCGGAGCCGATCAGCTGCGCATAGTTTCCGAGCCCCGGCACGGGTTCCAGTACGCTGCGCAGCAGGAGTATCGCCACTGGCACGACGAAAAAAATGCCGACAAAGGCGAGAGCCGGAACGACCCCGCCAAAACCTGTTGCTCTCTGCGCCTTTGGCAGGGGCGCAACTATGCCGGAGGCATCGCTATACGTCGACATGACAGTCCTTCCCACCCGTCAATACCGCGGGGCGCCGAAGTGAAATCAATGGCACTGGCGCTGCGGTGGGGCACGGCGACCTTCGCCGTGCCCGCTCATCTCAATTTGGCTTATTTCGCCTGCCAGGCGTACCACTTCTCGCCGATCGCATCGCGATTGTCGGCCCAATAGTTCATATCGGCATTGACCTGGCTTGCGGTCTGCTGGTCCGGCAGGGTCTTGGCCGTTTCCGGATCCATCAGCTTGGCCGAGTCGAGGTTGATCGGCGCATAGCCGGTGGCCTTTGCCAGGGCAGCCTGCGGTTCGGCCGAAGTCGCCAGCGCAATGAACTTCATCGCAGCTTCGACATTCGGCGAGCCCTTCGGTACGACGAGCGCATCGGCAGCGGTGATGTTCTGTTCCCAGGAGGTTTCCACCTTGATGCCGGTCGCGGCAAGCGCCGTCATGCGGCCGTTCCAGACGCTGCCGAAGGGGGCTTCGGCGGATGCCAGCAGCTGCTGCGACTGGGCACCGCCCGACCACCAGATGATATCGGACTTGATCGTATCGAGCTTCTTGAAGGCGCGGTCGAGATCGAGCGGATAAAGCTTGTCGGCCGGCACGCCGTCGGCAAGCAGCGCCGCTTCGATCACGCCGGGAGCCGACCACTTGTAGAAGGTGCGCTTGCCGGGGAACTTGGCCGTGTCGAACAGGTCGGCCCATGTCTTCGGGCAGGCTTTGACGGCATCGGCGTTGCAGCCGATGACGAAGGAATAATAGAAGCTGCCGACCGAATAATCGGTGACGAAGCGCGGATCGAGCTTGGATTTGTCGATGATGGAGAAGTCCAGCTTTTCGAGCTGGCCGCTCTTGCCGGCCTGGGCGGCATAATCGCCTTCGACGTCGACGACGTCCCAGGTGACTTCGCCAGCCTCGACCATGGCCTTGAGCTTGCCGTAGTCGGTCGGGCCGTCCTGCACGACGGTGATGCCGGTCTTTTCGGTGAACGGGCTCGCCCATGCCGCCTTCTGCGCATCCTGGGTCGTTCCGCCCCAGCTCGAGAAGACCATGTTTTCGGCCTTGGCCGGCGCGGAGACCGCGACGAATGCGGCAACCGCCGCGAAAGCAAATGTCGTTTTCATGTTCCCTTATCCCTGTTCTGGTTTGTCCTACGGGTATGCCTTATGCCGTCAGTGCGCCTCACCCCTGGGAGAAAAGCTTGCTGGCTTCATAATCTTGTTTTCCGCCACCTCGATGAGATCGCGAATCTTGGGCAGGAAGGCCTGCCACCGGGGATCAGCCAGAAGCCTCTGGCGTCTCGCCTCCCGGTCGTCCAGGCTTGTGAAGGCCCAGATGTGGACGATTTCGTTGATCGTCCCGATCTCCGAGAAGAAGTAGCCGACGAGCGCGCCGAGATGGCTCTTCTGGATCTCGATCCCCTCTTCCTCCACCACCTTGAGATATTGCGGGATCGTGCCGTTCTTCAGCCGATAGGTCCGGATTTCGTAAAACATCGGCGTCACCTCATCACGAAGGGATCGGGGATCGGATCGTCCGAGGTCCTGAGCCAGATCGTCTTGGTGCGGGTGTAATCGAGGGCTGCGGCCATGCCGCCTTCCCGGCCATGACCGGACAGGCCAAAGCCGCCAAAGGGCGCGATCGGCGATACGGCGCGGTAGGTGTTGACCCAGACGATGCCGGCGCGGATGCCCTTCATCAGCCGGTGCGCCCGGGTGAGGTTCTGGGTGAAGAGGCCGGAGGCCAGGCCGTAGCGGGTATCGTTGGCAAGCCGCAGCGCCTCGGCCTCGGTTTCGAACGAGACCACCGACAGGACCGGCCCGAAGAACTCCTCGGTGAGCGAGGGCGAAGCGACGTCGTCGCAATCGAGGATCGTCGGCGGGAAATAATAGCCTTCGCCATCGATCTTGCGTCCGCCGGTGACGAGACGCGCGCCGCTTTCGATCGATCTGTCGACGAGGGCGCCGATATTGTCCTGCTGGCGCTTGGTGGCGAGCGGACCGACCTCCGTCGCCATGTCGAGCGGCGCGCCGATCCGGATCGCTTCAGCCTTCTGACGCAGCAGGGCGACGAACTTGTCCTTGACGCTGCGTTCGACGATCAGGCGCGATCCGGAAACGCAGCTCTGCCCCGTTGCGGCGAAGATGCCGGCGACCTGGGCGTTGGCGGCACTTTCGAGATCGGCATCGGCAAAGACGATGAAGGGCGACTTGCCGCCGAGTTCCAGCGATGTCGAAGCGAGGTTTTCGGCCGAGTTGCGAACGACGTGCCGCGCAGTCTCGGGACCGCCGGTGAAGGCGACATGCGCGACCTTCGGGTGGCGGCCAAGGGCAGCGCCGCAGGAGGCGCCGAAGCCGGTGATGATGTTGACGACGCCGGCGGGAAAGCCTGCCTCGTGCACGAGACGGGCGAATTCGAGCAGCGGCGCCGGCCCATCTTCCGAGGCCTTGACCACCATCGTGCAGCCGGCGGCAAGCGCCGGGCCGATCTTCACCGCCGACAGGAAAAGCTGGCTGTTCCACGGCACGACCATGGCGACGACGCCGATCGGCTCGCGGCGAAGCCAGACATCCATGTCGGGTTTGTCGATCGGCAGGTAGGAGCCTTCGATCTTGTCTGCAATGCCGGCATAGTAGCGATAATATTCGGCAACATAGGCGATCTGCGCTGATGTTTCGCGGATGATCTTGCCGGTGTCGCGCGTCTCCAGTTCAGCGAGGATCTGCGCATTGGCGGCAACGAGGTCGGCCAGCTTGTAGAGCAGCTTGCCGCGCTGCGTCGCCGTCATCTTCGCCCAGGGGCCTTCGTAGAGCGCCCTTTCGGCAGCGTTCACAGCCCGATCGACATCACCTTCGCGCGCTTCGGGCATCTCTGCCCAGACCGCGCCGGAAGCCGGATCGATGCTTGGATAGGAAGCTTCGCCATCCGAGAATTCGCCGTCGATATAATGCTGGAAACGCCGCATGGCCTTACTCCTGAAATGCCGGCATGACCTCGGCGATGAAGCGTTCGAGCGACGCCTTCTTGCGCTCGAAACTCATGCCGGTGTCGATCCAGAAGGAATATTCGTCATAACCGAGGGCTTCATAGGCCTTGAGCCGGCCGATGACGGTCTCGGCGTCTCCAACGACATTGTTGGTGCGCATGACCTGATCCGACAGCATCGCGTTTGCCCGGATCTGCTCGTCGGGAATGCGCTCGATCAGGCCTTGGGCAATCGGCTTCTCGTTCTTGAACCAGGCGAAGAAGTAGTTGTAGTAGACGCTGAGTTCATGGGCCGCCTGGGCGACGTCTTCTTCCGAGGAGCCGACATAGGTGTGGCGCAGCAGCATGATCTTCGGCCGCTCGATATCAGGGTTCTTGGCGCAGGCATCGTTGAAACGGTCCATCAGCGACTGGACCTCGTCATCGCCCTGCCAGAGCGGTGTGACCTGAACGTTGCAACCGTTGGCGACGGCAAATTCATGCGAGTTCGGATCGCGCGCGGCGACCCAGATCGGCGGGTTCGGTTGCTGCAGCGGCTTCGGCGCCGAAGTGGTCGCGGGAAACTTGAAGAACTCGCCGTCATGGGCGTAGTCGCCAGCCCATATGCCCTTGACCGCCGGGATGAGTTCGCGCATGCGCTGGCCGGCGCCCCAGGCGTCGAGACCGGGCAGCAAGCGTTCGTATTCGAAGGAATAAGCGCCGCGGGCAATGCCGATATCGAGCCTTCCATCGCAGATGATGTCGGTCATGGCCGCTTCGCCGGCAAGCTTGATCGGATGCCAGAAGGGGGCGATCACCGTTCCCGTCCCGAGCCTTGCCCGCGATGTGCGGCGCGCCAGATCGGCAATGGTCACGAACGGATTGGGGGCAATGGTGAAATCCATGCCATGATGCTCGCCCGTCCAGATCGCATGCATGCCGCCTTTGTCGGCGATCTCGCAGAGCGCGACGAATTCCTCATAGAGGCTCTTATGGCTCTGGTTGGCGTCGAGCCGTTCCATATGGACGAAGAGGGAGAACTTCATGCTTTTGCGCCCTTGGCTGGAATGGGATGAATTTTGCCGCCGGTCTCGTCACCGAAATAGACGCCGAAATTGCCGATCGAGCTTTCCATCGCGAAACGGTTGACGATATCGGCGGTCGAACTGGTCTTGAATTTTGCCGCAGCCAAGGCGTCGGGCTTTACGAACCTGCCGCCGGCGGGCTCGCCGTCTCCGGCAACGGCGTGGTAGACGATGTGCTGCTTGCCGTCGCTCTTACCCTCGTAGACCGAATAGAGAAAGCCGATGCTGACTGTCAGCCCGGTGAGCGTCTCCAGATATTTTTGCAGCGCTTCGGTCGGGTTGCCTTCATGGGCGTCGATGCTCGGCAGGGAGAGCACGTCTTCGCCCAGCAGCAGAACCTCTCCGCGGCGTTCGACGACGGCCGCAAGCTCGATATTGCCTTCGGCGGCGGCGGAAACCGCCTTGCTTGAAAGCGTCGGCGTGAAATAGCCGCCGCGCGCATAGCCGAGACCGTTACGGCCGCTATTGTCGAAGGATTCGATGCGCCCCATCAGGATGACATGGTCGCCGGCCTCGATGACCTCTTCCATGGCGCATTCGAACCAGGCAGCGACATTCGAGAAGATCGGGCAGCCGGCCGACCCCTTGGCCCATTCGACCGCCGCAAAGCGGTCTTCGACAGGACGCGCGAAGGTATTCGACACGTCCTTCTGGGCTTCCGACAGCACGTTGATCGCGAAATGCGGCGCGCCGGTCATGGTGGCGAAATTGCGCGAGGTCTTGGCGAGGCAGACGAGGAGCAGCGGCGGGTTGAGCGAAACCGAGGTGAAGGAATTCGCGGTAAAACCGATCGGATGCCCCTCCCCGTCGCAGGCGGTGACGACGGTCACGCCGGTCGGGAAAGCTCCGAATGCATCGCGCAATGCTCTTGGATCGACAGTCTGGATTGTCATCGTTCATCCTCCCCGAACGACAGCCACTCTGCGAGCAGCGAATTGACGATATCAGGCGCGGTCAGGTTCACCATATGGCGATGGCCCTCCACGATGCGGACCCAGCCTTTCGGTGCGAGCGCTGCCATTTGTTCCGCCATCAAGGGCGTCGAATTCGGGTCGTCGGAGCCGGTCAGAAACAGAGCAGGACCACGGACATCCTTCCAGCCGTCGGCATAGGTCTCGTCTCCCCCGGCAAAGGCCGCGTATGCGACAGCATATCCCTGGGGATCGACGACGCTCAGCCATTCCCGTGTCAGTTCGCGGGCCACCGCGCTGTCCCTGTCATCGCCGAACCAGCGCGCCAGAGGACCTTCCTTGTCCACGCCCGTCACCGGAATGGCCGCAGCCCGCGCGAGCACGGCAGCCTTCGCCTCCGGGTCGCGCCTGTAGACCCCGTTGAGGTAGGCGACGCGTCTGATGCGTGCGCCGAAGGTCGCCGCCGCCCCGCCCGACACCAGCGCACCCATGGAGTGCCCGGCGACATTTGCGGTTTCGATTTGCATCTCGTCGAGAAACCGTCCGAACCAGGCGACGAATTCCTCCAGACGGCTGCCCACCGGCAGCTTTGCGCTCTCGCCGTGTCCCGGCATGTCGACGGCGATGACGCGATGGCCCCCGGAGAGGGATTTAATCTGCGGAACCCAGGCTTCGAGGCGCATGCCGACGCCATGGATCAGCACCACCGGCTCGCCGCTGCCGGCCTCGTGATAGGCCGTTCCGCCTGCCGTCTTTTTCCGGGGCAAGGCACTGCCGGCGCTCTTTGCTGCAGCGGCACCTGTGGTCGATCCAGCTGTCAGCATGTCGGAGCCCCTCTCAAACGCCCGCAGGATTGGCGACGTCCTGCCCCAGGTCCTTCAGATCCTGGTAACGGTCGCCGATGCGGTGATGGGGACGCCCGCCCACGGAGGCGCCGAGAGCGACGACGATTTCGTCGGCAGCAGGCGCGTCGGGGATGGAGGTCTGGATGGTCAGGTAATGAGAGCGGCGGCCTTCGTCGTTCTTGTCCATCAGCGGGATCATGATCGGCGCATTGGCGGGGCCGCGCGTATTGCAGAAGGCGAGGTAGGATTTGGCGCCGACGGCTTGGCGATAAAAATTGCCGAAGCGCAGCGTGTGGATGAGCGCGGATGCATGTTCGATTTCGCCGTCCAGGCCGACGACGGCAGCCTTGCCATAACCTTCGACGGCATCGCCCGATCCGACCGCATCGATGATCATCTTGGTCAGCAGCTCACCGAGCACGGGAGCGCACGCATGAATTTCCGGCTTGAGGTCTTCGACGAAGCCGCGGCCTGCCCAAGGGTTTTTCACGACCGCAAAGGCCGAAAACAGCTTCAGCGGCACCGCTGCAGCCTTGCCGCCCTCGATCAGCGTCGTTTCGATCTGCAGTCCCGTCTTGCGAATTTGAATGGCCATCCGAACACCTCATTTCTCTATCAGGTATTATGGTATACCATGATATCGCACTGTCAAGTTCGTTTCTGCAGAGACAAGGGCTGCGTTGATCGCTTTATGATACCGCCTTAGATATTATTGAATATGGCATACCATCACATTGAGAAAAGTTGGGTGTCAAGCCTCGAGTGCGGCTGCTCCCGGATTCCAGGATGTCGTGATTGCGGCTGTCGAACAGCAATAGGGGACCGCCGGTGGGCAGCCGTTACGGTTGCATCTCAACAGAGGCAGAAGCGCTGTCTATGCGCTGATTTATTCGGCTGGCTTCTGGGCGGACAGCACCGCTTCGGCAATGGCGCTCGCCGCCGCGACATGATCCATCGCCGCCCGCTGGGCTCCCTCGCCGTCACCGCGGCGGATGGCGTCAACGATTTTCGCCATCTGCGCCGGCCCCTCTATGCCGCGCCGTTCGGTCTTGATCGTCATCGAACGCAAGTGATTTATGCGCACGGTAAGAAGATTGACGACGCCCCAGGCAACGTGCCGATCGACCATGGTGAACAGCGTCTGGTAGAAGGAAGAGGTATTCGCCAGCACGCCCGCCATATCGTTGTCGCGGTAGCTGTTGCGTATTCCGGTCAGGGAATCTTCCAGGGCCGCGACGATTTCGGGGCTGCCGCGCTCGGCGCATAGCCGCGCCGCCATGCCTTCGAGCGCGCCGCGGATTTCATAGATCTGTTTGGCTTCCTCGATATCGAGCTGGGCGACGATCGGCCCCTTGTTCGGCAGATTGGCGACCAGCCCTTCCGATTCCAAGTGCCTCAAAACTTCGCGCACAACAGTCCGGCTGACGCCGAGCTGGGCGCATAGATCCCGTTCGACAAGCCGATCGCCGGGGCGGAAATAGCCGTTCACGATCGCTTCGCGGACCTTGTCCAGCGCCAGTTCCCGCAATGTCTTTGTCGGACGCTCGACTCGAATTGCTGCGTCCTTCAGAGCACCGCTCATTCTACACCTCAGAGTTGGACCGGCTTTGCACGATCAAGTTCCGCCGCGGCAGCCGAATTCGAAAATCGTATTATGGCGTACCAGATACTGTAGCTGTCGGCGGCCGGCAATTCAACAAGCACCGTCACCTTGGGATTGCCGATCTATGCCTCGGGCGCCGCCAGCTTCGAGACGATCTCTTCGACGACGGCTTTTGCCTGCACCCGAATGTCGGGGACGGCCGTAATTTCCCAGAATTGCCCGGCCGTCAAGGCGCCGACCGCAAACAGCCGGGCGGGCGATATGCGGGATGGCGCCACCACTTCGGAAACGGCATCCACGTCTATCCCGAGGCCAAGAGGATCGGGGGCGATCAGCCGAACGCGGCTCATTTCCTTCAAAAGCGGCGAATGGCTGATCCCGGCGCGCTCCATTCCCGTGCAGTTGACCAGCCAATCCGCCTTGATGCCGACGTTCTCCTGCGTCGCTCTGATCCTGTATCCGGCAAGAAGCCTATCCTCCTCGGCCGCAAGCAATTTCACGAAGCCCGCATGGAAGCGGACGGTTCCTTCCGAGACAAGTCTTTCGAACCTGTCGAACACGTCCGGCGCGACCCTGTGACGGTGAATGTTCCACCAGGGAAGCGCATGGCGCAGGAAGCGGGCCCGCTCCGTGTCCGAAAGCCGCTGCCAGAGAGCCTGCGTCACCGGCCTCAGGCCGTCCATCACCGCTCTCCAATCGGCGACCTCCCTGCTCCTGGCCCGCAAGCTCTTCAATATGCCGCTGATTGTCCTGGGAAGCGTCTCGACATCGACCGGCAGAGGCGCCGGCGGCGTCTTCGCATGTCCGAGCGGTGCGAGCCCGCGACGGGAAAGCACGTCGATCCTGCCTCTATGGCCATGGGCGCGAAGCGCGAGAACCTGATCGATCATCGTCAGGCCGGAGCCGAGGATACAGACCGTATCGGATGGGGCGACGCGCCTCAGCCACGAGAGCCGCCACGGATTGTCGATGATCCGCGATCGCAGAAATGGCGGGACGCTGGCCGGATCGACTGGCAGGTTGGCATTGCCGACGCCGAGACAGAGCACGACATTCCCTCCGGCAATCTCGTCGCCATTATCGAGCTGGAAGGCGAGCGTGCTGGTGTAGCGCTCCACACATCCCGCCGCCTTGGCCTTGATGAAATCGACCCGGCAACGGCCGTCGCGCTTGCGAAGCAGTTGCGCAAGCGTATCCCTGACATAGAGACCGTAGTCGCTGCGCGAGGCGAAGTCGCCTGCCTGCATCGGACGGTCGTGGCTCTTCAGCCAGTCGACGAAATCGTCGGGACGATGCGGCAAAAGGCTCATGCGGCCGGCGGGAACATTGAGGCGATGGAGATAGAGTTCCGTCCGGTAGGCCGTCCCGCGGCCAAAACCCGGATCGTCGCCGATGACGGCAACCTTTGCCGAAGTGGGAAGCTGCTCGATGAGATTACAGGTCACGGCTATTGCCGAAAAACCGGAACCGACCACGATCACATCGTACATCATTGTATTCTCCCTGAAGCTCTGGCTAGCCTCGCCTCTGTCGCTCGCTCGCCTGTAGGATCGCCCGAGCGCCAGAATCACGAAAACAATTATCTCTATAGTCTATAAATATAGTTTGTTATTTCTCCCGCCAGTCCCTTCTCACCCGCTACGCTTTTAGGGGTGAGATCAAGGGCCGTCGGGGCCCTCAAACAAGGGGCTCAAGATGAACTTTAGAAATTTGGTCGCCGCAATCGCTGTCGGCATCGGCACTCTCGCAACGGCGATCGTCGCTCAGGCGGCAGACAAGAAGGTCGTCGTCGGCTATCAAACCGATGCGCTGCCGTCCTCGGTGGCGATCGCCAATGGCGAATTCGCCAAGACGACGGGATACGATATCGACTTCCGCCGGTTCAATTCGGGTGCGGAGATCTTTGCCGCCATTGCCTCCGGCGATGTCCAGGTCGGCTATGTCGGCTCCAGCCCGTTCGCGGCCGCGGCTTCGCGCGGACTGGAGGTCAAGGCCTTCTACCTCGCCTCCATCTCTGGCATCGACGAGGCGCTCGTCGTCCGCAACGGCTCCGGCATTGAAAGCCTCAACGACCTGAAGGGCAAGAAGCTTGCCGCCGCGCCGGTGTCGACCGACCATTATCAGCTGCTGGCGCTGATCAGATCGCTAGGCCTGACCGAGAAGGACGTTCAGGTCTTCGCAATCCCTCAGCCCGAAATTGTCGCAAGCTATAATCGCGGCGATATTGACGGCGGCTTCGTCTGGGATCCAGCGCTGACCGAACTCAAGAAGAACGGCAAGGTCCTCGTGACTTCTAAGGATGTGGCCGACAAGGGGGCGCCGACCTTCTCGGCCTGGGTTGCGACCTCGAAATTTGCCGCCGACAATCCGGAATTCCTGAAGGGCTTCGCCTCTGTCGTCACCAAATACTATACGTCCTTCGCATCCGACAAATCCGCCTGGGGCCCTGATAGCGACAACGCCAAGTCGCTCGCCAAGCTTCTCGGCGGAACGCCGGAGCAGCAGGCCTCGGCCTTGAAGAACCTGACGCTGCTCACGCCCGAAATCCAGGCATCGGACGCTTGGCTCGGCGGCGGCGAAAAGGCCGGCGCCGGGAAGATCCTCAAGGACACGGCATCCTTCCTGAAGGAACAGGGCAAAGTGTCCGGCGTGCTGGACAACTACGGAGCCTTCGTCACCGCCGACGCGCTTGCCGGCGTCAGCAACTGATCCTCCCTGACACCGGCGCGGCAGTCGCGCCGGTGTCGAACTTGTGAGTTCCAACATGCTGAAAGTCGATCACGCCAGCGTCTTCTTCGCAGCCCGCGACGGGCGGACCGTTCACGCGCTCGATCGCGTGTCTTTCGATATTCCTGAACGAGGCTTCGTCGTCGCGCTCGGAGCCTCGGGATGCGGCAAATCAACCCTGCTCAACGCCATCGCCGGTTTTCTGCCACTTTCCGAAGGCCGGATCACGCTCGATGGCCGCACCGTCGAACGCCCGGGCGCCGATCGCGGCGTCGTCTTTCAGAAAGACGCGCTGCTCCCTTGGAAGTCCGTGGTCGACAACGTCGCGCTCGGCCTGAAATTTGCGGGCATCAATCGCAAGGAGCGGCAGGCCCACGCCTTGGAACTGCTTCGGCTCGTCGGCCTCGACGAATTCGCCGGCGCCTTTCCCTACGAGCTGTCGGGCGGCATGCGCCAGCGCGTCGGCATTGCCCGGGCGCTCGCGACCAATCCTGACATCCTGCTCATGGACGAGCCCTTCGGCGCGCTCGACAGCCTGACCCGCGAGCAGATGCAGGAACTGCTGGTTTCCGTCTGGGATAAGACGGCAAAAAAAGTTTTCTTCATCACCCACTCGATCGAAGAGGCGCTGTTCCTGGGCACGCAGGTGCTCGTCATGTCGCCGCGGCCGGGGCGTGTCGTCGCGCGCTTCGATCTCGATTTCGTCAGGCGTTTCGCCGAAACCGGCGATGCCCGCGCGATCAAAGCCTCGGCGCAATTTGCCGAGCTGCGCGAAGAGATCCGCGCCATTCTCCACAACAGCGAAGACTTGAGGAGCGCCGCATGAGCGACATAACACAGGCTCCGCCGATTGCGGCTCATGTCGAAGACCGTCAAGTCAAGCTGGTGAAAATGGCGGGCTTCGGCGCCGGCGAGAGATCGACGGTGGCCATCAGCATCGCCGCCGCGCTCGCCATATTGCTGCTGTGGTGGCTCGTTTCAGCACTTGGCGTCGTCCCGCATCTGTTCCTGCCGCGTCCCGATGAGGTGCTGACGCAGATCGGCGTCATCTATCGCGACGGCTATGCCGGCGCCTCACTTTTCGAGCACGTCTCTGCAAGCCTGTTCCGCATCGTCGTCGCAGCCCTGATCGCCATCTCCGCCGGCATTCCGCTCGGATTGCTCATGGGTCTCAATCGCTGGGCGAAAGGCGTGCTCGACGCGCCGATCGAATTCTACTGGCCGCTTCCGCCCCTCTCCTACCTGCCGCTGATGATCATCTGGCTTGGCATTGGCGAGACATCGAAGATCACGCTGCTCGTGCTTGCGATGTTCGCCCCGATCTGCCTGTCGGCCCAGGCCGGCGTTCGTTCACTGCCGATCGAGCGCGTCAACGCCGCCCGTTCTCTGGGCGCAAGCCGGCTGCAGCTTTTCCTCGACATCGTCCTGCCGTCGGCCCTGCCCGAGATCCTCACCGGCATCCGCATCGCACTCGGCGTCGGCTGGAGCACGCTGGTTGCGGCCGAATTGATCGCGTCGACGCGCGGGATCGGTTTCATGATCATGTCGGCGTCGCAGTTCCTGGCGACCGACGTCGTCTTCGTCGGCATCGCCATCATCGCGGTCTGCGCCTTCACCTTCTCGGCCGGCATCCGCTTTCTGGAAGCTTTCCTGGTGCCCTGGAAGGGCAAGCTCTAGAACAGGATGATTTCGGCCCGGTTGGCCTAAATCTGAATCCTGTTCTAAATTAAAGAGTTAGAGCATGATGCCGAAAACCGCTCACACTTTTCGGCATCATGCTCTGAGCGGGGTCAATGCACCGTAAACCTGGCCGCATCGGCCCGTCGCCGTTCCAGGCTGCGGATCAGCATTGCCGCCTCCCTGACGATCGCCGAAAACGTCGCATCGTCGGCCTCGGCAATCCTTTCCGTCATGTCACGGATGATCGTCGTCAGATGAAGGATCGATTGGCGGCTTTGCGCATCTTCCGGTCCGAATTCACTATCGGCCATGGCAAGCAGCGCCTGCACCAGACGATCCATGGTCTGGCGGCGCCTGCTTCTCGGATCGGCGTTCGGATCTTCACTCAGGCGCAGGAGATCGGCGACGATATCGGACATTGCGCTTCCACTCAGATCGCAAAAGCCGGCGGCATGGAAGCGATGCGCTTTCGCGCGCCCGTGCGTGTCTTCAAGGCATCCAGCAGCCGGTAGCCGTTGCGCCAGCGTCCGAAGCCGCTGGCGATATTGATGTGCCCGGCAAGACCGATATTCCTGGTCTCGGCGTTCCATAGCCGGCCGAACAGGGCCAGGCGGTCGACCGTCATGTAAGCATCGTTCATGCTGCCGACGACGATACTCGGAAAAGGCAGAGACGCCACCGGCATTTCGCCGAAGGAGATTTGTCCCGGATGCAGGATCTCCGTCGCCGGCAGATCGCATGGCGCAACGAGCAGCGCGCCTTTCACCCGGCGTGCGGCGCTCCGGCCGGCGAGCCGGGCGGCAAGCAGGCATCCGAGACTATGGGCGACCAGATAGGCCTCGCCCGCCTCCTCAAGCGCGCTTTCCAACCGCGGCAGCCACCTGTCGAGACGCGGATGATCCCAATCGTCCTGGGTGACGCAACGGCTGTCCGGCTGATCCTGCAGCCAGTGCTGTTGCCAGTGACCGTCTCCCGAACCGAAGAGCCCGGGAAGGATAAGGACATCGCTCATCGGACCAGCCCGATCACCAAGGCAAACAGAAATGTGAAGGAGCCTGCGATCGTGCAGATCCCGGCCGCATGCCGGATTCGCGGCATGAGACTGTCCGCTGCTCTTCTCGCACCGTGCCGGCCGAGGCCGGTCTCAACGACAATTGCCATGACGCCACCTCCTCAATACCAAGTTCCGGGCATCGCGCCCCAATAATGGATTTCGTATTCGCGGGCGGATCGGTCCCGCTCATCGTCTCGAGTGCGCATCGCGTCTGCAGGCTCCCACTGAGCCACCGGCTTCGCCTTGAGGAGGCGGTCGACCGCGAGTTTCAGCCACACATGGAAATCGAGTTTCATGCGAACCTCCCTGTCGGGGACCCATATTCTCCAGCTAGGAAATCAGCGAATGACGCCGCGCATTGGCCAGAAGATCGCGAAGCGATGCCGTTGGCCCGTAGAGCATCAGCAGGCGGTTTTCCTCGCGCTTGGCGAGGCGGTATCGCCGGGCGAATTCAAAGACGTTCCACAATTGATCGCCCGATCCCGGCCTGTCCGCGTCATCCGTCCTTGCTTCCTGAGAGCGCACCATGACCTATTCGGCCGCAGCGATTGCCGGACTTGCATGCGGAAAGAAGGCCGCCAGCTCTCCGATCACTTCGCCGATACGGCTCGAAAGCTGATCCGAGGAGACCGTATAGTCCGCGAAATCGCGATCGGATGCGTAAACGGCGGTCGGCAGCGTATGAGCCATGAAAAAGCCGAACAGGGGCCGGAGCTGATGCTCGACCATGAGCGCATGCCGGTCACCTCCGCCCGTCGCCGTGAGGATGATCGGCTTGCCCCGAAGTTCCTGCGGATCGATCAGATCAATGAGGTGTTTGAAAAGGCCGGGATAGGATCCCTTGTAGGTCGGCGAACCAATGATCAGCGCATCGGCCCTTACGATCTCGTCGACGACGCGGCTTGCCCGCTCGTCGAGATCCTTACGCCACAAGGCGCTGCCCAGCGACGGACCGACATCGTTGAGATCATAGGTCTTGGTCGTAAAGCCGTAGCGGATGCTGGCGCGCTCGGCAACGTGCCGGACGAGCGCCAGTGTCTTCGATGGACGGTTGAAGCTGCCAGCGATGCCGACGAGTTTGAAACCTGACATGGGCTTTCCTCTCTATGGTTGCCTCAACTATTGTCTATAAAATTACTGGATTAAAGAAATGCGTGTCTCTCCTTCTCCGTCCCGTTGAAAAAAACGTTCGTCTGCAATTGCTCGTTCGAGCCTAGGGCCGGTCGCCGCGAAGATGGCGTTCGAGAAAGGACAGGTTGTCCTGTCCCCAATAGAGTTCACCGTCATAGACATAACTGGGAAAACCGAAGACGCCGCTGTCGCGCGCATGCACGCGGTCTGCCAACCACTTGTTCTGGACGTCGTCATCGGCCTGCCGGCGAAGAAGCGCTGCGCCGTCGAAACCGGCTGCTGTGACGATCGCCTCGCGCACATCGGGTCTGCCGATATCCCTCGCCTCGCTCCAGAAGGCATGCTGCAGGGCACGGGCGACGCCAATCCAATCCTGCCCGTCGAGATAGGCGGCAATCACGAAGAGGGATGCCGGCGTCGGATCGCCGAGCTCCGGGCGATGTTCGAGGCGCAACTCCTTGCCGCGCACGCGCGCCCAGCGTTTGAGATCCCGCGTCCAGTAAGCGCGGCGGATCTCGGGACGGTTGCGCGAGAAGATGCCGCCATTCTCTTCGACCACCGTCGTCAGATAAGGCGTGATGACGACGTCGTTCTTCGCGGCCAGCTCAGTAAAGGCGTCGAAGCCGATATAGGACCAGGGCGAGCCGATCGAAAAGAAATATTCCACCGATTTGGTCACTGACGAATGTTCCTCTTAAAATGGTTGTTTGGTGCCGAATGGGCGCCGTCCCGCCGACAGCCCTTCAAGCGGCCCGAATTTCGGGCCGCGCTTTCCATCCGAGTTCCGGAGCGATCTTTGTGACGAAGTCGTGGAGGATCTGGCGATATTCCTCGTGCTCGAACTCGTAAGGGAGCTCCAGCCGCAGCTCGCTGACCTCGGGCAGGACCGGATCGGCGAAAAGCCGTTGCAATATTTCCTCCGACGTGCCGACGATATCGCGTGCGAACAGAGTACGACGCTCGCCCTGCGGCGAAAGCGTCCGCTGATGGCGGCCGTCGGCATAATCGCGGTATCGCCGGCGGGTTGCCGCATCGGCACTGTCGAAAGGCACGATGACACGGCCGAGCGCGACGCGGCGCTGCTTTCCTGAGTCGCGATAGGTTGTAATCAGTCTGGATTGGGCAACGAAGAAATCGTCGGTCCCCTCCCCCGTTATCACATTGCCCGTTAACAGATTGAAGCCGTTGCGGCCCGCCCAGCCGGCCGAGCGCTGCGACCCGCCGCCATACCAGATCCGGTCGATCAGGCCCTTGGCGTAGGGCTGCAGGCGCGGACGCTGCGGGCCGAAGGGCGTCTTGATGAAGGTCGCGTCGTCGCCGAGATAGGCGCCGCGCAGATTGTCGGCAAAGCGCAGCACGCGATCATGCGAGAAATCGTAGCTCGTCCAGTCGCCGTCGAAGGCGAGCGGGCCGATCAGCTCGGCATGCAGCGGCCGGCCGGCGCTGACGCCGATATTCAGCCGCCCGCGCGAGAGTACATCGACCGTCGCAAGGTCTTCGGCCAGCCGATACGGGCTTTCATAGCCGATCGGAATGACCGCCGTTCCGAGCTCGATCCGGCTGGTGCGCTGGGTGGCGGCCGCCAGAAAGGCGCTGGCGGAGGAGATCCCCGGCTCCAGGTGCCGCTGGCGGACCCAGGCGCTGTCGAAGCCGAGTTCCTCGCCATAATGCAGCTGCTGGAGCGTCTGCTCCAATCCCGACAAGGGATCATCATCGGGATAATTGCCGGGAGTGAGGAAGCCGATATGGCTGATGGATATATTGCGGCCGCTCATGTCACGCCTTCCGATAATCAATATTTCGGCAGGCCGGGAGGATTGGTCTCCGATGCGGGCAACGCTTCCTCGGAAAGATGCCAATGATCGAGTATCCCCGCATAGGTGCCGTCCTTGATCAGACCGTTGGTGGCGACGGTCAGCGCATCGGCGAGCCCGCTTCCCTTGCGGGTGGTGATCGCGACGTCCGATCGATCCGGCCAGCCGGCGCTCAGCGTGCCCACCCGTTTGATGTTCTTGTCGCGCGCCGCGATGAAGACGAGCTGCGCGTGCGGCTGGACGATGACATCGGCCCGCCCGGAACGCAGGGCGAGAAGGCTCGCCGCCTCGTCATCGTAATATTGCAGCTCGATCGGCTTCAGGCCCGCAGCTACATCCTCTTCGCTCCACTTGACCAGGATACGCTCCTGGTTGGTGCCGGCGCCGACGATGATCCTGAGGCCCGCCGCATCCTTCGGCTCCTTGATCGAGGTGACGGGACTATCGGATTTCACGAAGAAACCGTGCAGGCCCTGGCGATAGGTGGAGAAATCGAACTTCTCCTTGCGCTGCTCGGTCACGCCGACATTGGAGATGACGGCATCATATTTGCCCGATGTGAGGCCGAGCGGCCAGTCGATCCAGGCGACCGGCACGATCTCCAGCGTCAGGCCGAGGCTGTCGGCGATGGCATAGGCGTAATCGGGATCCGCGCCGACCACGGTCTTGGCATCGGTGGCGTAAGTGGCAAGCGGCGGGCCGCCGGGACTGACAGCGATGGTGAACTTACCTGGCGTGACGAACTTGAAATCCTTGGGGATTGCAGTGATCGCCGCATTGTTCCTGGCTGCATGAAGCCTGCCCGGCTGCTGCGGGCTCAGGTCGAAATCATCGGCCGCATGGGCTGCACTGAGGCCAGTCAAGGCTGCTGTCAGCGCCGCGAAGAAAAAGGTGCGGATATCAAGAAAACTCGCCACGTTCGATATGTCTCCGTTTGCAGTGAAAGGCAGGGACGGGCCGGCTCGAATGGCCGCCCGTCCCATAAACATTACGAACCGCTCTTCGGCAGGCCGGGCGGGTTGGTCTGGGCCTTGTCGATCGCCTCGGGACCGAGATTCCAGGCGTCGAGGATCTTCTTGTAGGCGCCACTGGCAATCAGGTCGTTGACGACATTGGTGACGGGCGCCGCCAGGCCGCTGCCCTTGCGCGTGGTGACGGCGATCTCGGCCGTGATCGGCCAGCCGCCGCTGACGGTGCCGACGAGTTTGGTCTTGCCGTTGATTCCCGCCGCATAGGCCTGCGTGGCGTTGACGCTGAAGACCGCATCGGCCCTGCCGGACTGGACGGCCAAGTCCTTGACCGCGTCGTCGTCGTAATACTGCACCTCGATCGGCTTCAGACCGGCCGCGACATTCTGCCGGTCCCACTCCAGCAGGATCTTCTCCTGGTTGGTGCCGGCATCGGTGATGACCTTCAGGCCGGCAATATC